>CAZONK010000103.1:0-8272 GCA_964581095.1 uncultured Roseivirgaceae bacterium | reverse complement strand
AAAATGGAGGCTTGTTTAAATCTGTAGATGGTGGGAATTCCTGGAGAAAGATCACCCGTGGATTAGCACCGGGGCCAAGTGGTATGATCGATATATCAATTCATCTGAAAAATCCTGACATCATGGTTATGGCTTATGAAGCTGATGAAAGTTTGAATAAGATCTATAATGATGATAAAAACAAAATTGATGTGACAAAACCCGGATCAGGGGTGTATCGGTCCGATGATGGTGGGGAAAGCTGGAAATTTCTTCTCAATCATGCTGTCAGGCCCTTTTACCACGGTCAGGTAGCCATCGATCCAATTGACCCCATGAAAATCTATGTTGTATCAAGGGATTTCAGGATTTCATTAAATGGAGGGGAAACATTTAGCACACGCCGGTGGCGAACCGATGGAGGAGACGACCATGACCTCTGGATAGCACCGTACGATAGTAAAATTATGTACCTGGCAACTGATCAGGGTGCTAAATTGACGGTGGATGGTGGAAATTCATTTCTTTCCTTTAATAATATGGCAATAGGGCAATATTATGCGATAGGAGTTGATATGAGAGATCCATACCGTGTGGTTGGCGGGTTGCAGGATAATGGAGAATGGATAATTACCTCCAACAGCCGCGACTACAAAGGAATACTTAACCAACATGCCGGTGTGCTTGGCGGGGGTGATGGCTTTCATTGCCAGGTCGATCCTGAAGATTGGCGAACTGTTTATGTTGTAAGCCATGTGGGGTTTGCGGCCCGTGTAAATCCTGAAACGGAGGAGCACGTTTTCATTACCCCAACGCCTGAGACTATTGTAAATTTCAGCGATTTTGCAGACAAGGATTTTCCTGATAAAATGATAAGATATACCATTGATCCGGGAGAGTACTGGTTTTTCAGGGGAAATCCGGAGCGACCCTTACTACCGCCTCAATTTCGTTTTAACTGGAGTAGTCCTCTTGTGCTTTCACCAAATAATCCGCAGACGATCTACTTTGGTGGCAACTACCTTTTCAAATCAGTAAACAGGGGTGAAACCTGGAGGATAATCAGCCCGGACCTCACCACAAATGATCCGCAACTAAGGGATACTTCAGATGGAGGAGGGCTTACCAACAGCAATACAGGAGGTGAGAACCATTTTACTATCATAACTATTGCAGAATCTCCACTCGATGAAAATATTGTATGGATTGGTACTGATGACGGTAACGTACAACTTACTACCAATGGAGGTATTTCATGGGTCAATTTAAAATCAGCCATTGCCGGGATACCAGATAAGATATGGGTTAGCAGGGTTGAGGCCTCTCACCATCACAAAGGGACAGCTTACGTGACTTTTGACAACCATCGTTTTGATGATATGAAACCATATGTATTCAAAACAACTGATTTTGGCAAAACATGGAAGAATATTTCAGGAAACCTGCCAGAAAAATATAGTGTTTATGTGATCAGGGAAGATTTTACTAATCCAAATCTACTTTTTGTTGGCACAGAAGCCGCAGTACATTATTCAATCGATGGTGGAAACAGCTGGGATAGGTTAATGAAAGATATGCCGTCAGTTGCAATACATGATCTTGTAATACACCCACGTGATGCTGATCTGGTAGCAGGTACACATGGAAGAAGTATCTGGATATGTGACGATATAACCCCACTTCGCCAGATTAATACAAATATATTGGAAAAGGAATTGCACCTGTTTGAAAGCAGGAAAAGTACGAAATGGTTAAAAATGAATTTGGGCCGAACGCAACCTGCATTTGAATTCAGGGGAGAGAACCCACCGTATGGTGCATTGATTAATTTCTATTTAAAGGAAGAACCGTCCGAGGATGTAATCATTACAATAGAGGAATTCATGAGTGATCGTAAAAGGGTAATTAATTACAAGGCGCATTTGGGTATTAACCGGGTTTCATGGGATTTTATGTTTCCTCCAACAAAAAGGGAGCTGGTGGATTTCAAATATCATCTCAAGGAGGTAATAGAACAACTTAACTCCAGGGTAGAAATACTTGATTTAAAAAATAATCTTAAAGACATAAAAAAACAGCTAAATAAAGCTGAAACGGATCAGCAGTTAAATGACATTAGAGGGAGTTTAATTAATTCATATAGCATTTATGCAGACGGAAAGTTATTTTTTGGGAGCAAAATAGGACCTTCGAATGCAGCGTCAGGAGAATTCAGGGTAACAGTAATAGTGAAGGGTGTTTCAGAATCTATGAAAATTATTGTTCGCGATGATCCCTTGAAAGATTAAAAAATTGTAATCGACCAGATGTCTGGATTATTTAAGACATGGTATTGTAAAAGTAAAAGTTGATCCTTTTTCAACTTCACTTGTAACTTTTATTGAACCTTTAAGTTTATTCAAAGCTTCTTTCGCGATATATAATCCCAGCCCGGATCCACTTTTTTTATCATCGGCCCTATAAAACATCTTAAATAAATGTTCAAGATGTTTTTCAGGTATCCCACTTCCATTATCACTGACTTCCACGGTCGCGTTCAGCTTGTCAGCGGTAACCTTAACACTTACTTTGGGAGAGCTATTTGCTATAGTACTGTACTTTAATGCATTAGAGATAAGATTATTCAATATAATGTTTAATCGCAGTTTGTCGGTAAAGAATTTATCTTTTTGATTAACGATTACTTCTTTAGTTATAATATTCCATCCTTCAATAAACTGGTACTGCTCAAATGTTAAATTCAAAAGTTTTTCAAATTCTATTTCATCTTTATTAAGGATGAGTCGTGCATTCCTGGAGTAATCAAGTATTTCTCCAATGAATATGTTTTGCCGATCTAAACTCTTCTCCATCAATTCTCGATAATTGCGCAAAGTTTCCAGGTTATCTTCATTCATTGACAGCTTTATTAATCCAATCATTGATGCCAGTGGGGCTTTGAGGTCATGTGAAACGGAGTATACAAAATTATCAAGTTCTTTGTTCAGTTTTATTAGTTCTTTGTTTTGCAATGTAATCTGGGCATTGCTCTCCATCAATGTAACTTTTTGATTTTTCAATAATGAAGTTCGTTCTTCCACTTTCGATTCAAGTTCTTTATTTGAAACATTTAGTCGCTCAAGAAGCAACTCATTGTTTTTAAACGTAAGTGCATAACGGCGGGATAAAATGGTGGATTGTGACACCAGAAAAAGAAACACTCCAACCGAAAACAAATGTTTTGTTTCAATGATTTCATCTGCATATAATATGTCATTTATAACAAAAATCAGCAGGAGAACATAGCCTATAAAAAATATGATTGCCTCCTTGTTTCGTTTACGATATGACCCCCATAAAATATACAGTGAATAAACGATTACTGAAAGAACAATTACCTGGGCGGCGATAAGAATGTTTGTAAAAAAAAAGGGAGGCGTCACCAACACGATCGCACTCATAATTCCCAGGAGTACATAAACAAATAGTATAAATTTTCGATGCATTAATTCCCCAAATAAGGAGTAGAAATATGCCAGGAATGAGATACATCCCAAATAAAAACTGAGGTATTCAATGCGAATCAACCAATACCAATTGATATCAAAATAAGAAGTTATGGGAATATTGCCTGTAAAAAAAAGACGTACTGTAACAATTATGCAAAATATACTAAAATACAAAGGTGATTTCTCTCTTTTGATCATGAAAAGTAAAAAGTGATATAATCCCATCATTATAAAACAACCGGCGAGGAACAAATCGGTGAGTAGTTTGTTACCCCGGTTTTTAATCAACGGCATTTCTTTACCAATAAATATAGAGTCGCGTATTCCACCCAATCGATGATCGAAATTAGATACATGTACAATCAATTCCATGGTATCTGATTCCAATATTGAGTTTACCTTGGGAGCATATTTGGGTATTGTTGATTCTTTTGAGGTACCTGGGATACCCGCCCCCATTACTTCTCTGCCATTAATATAAAGTTTGTAGGCGGTACTGACAATGACAGCTTTTACCGCAAGATTGTTTACATCGCTGTCAAGGAGCATTTTTATTCGATAGGTTCCATATCCTTTGGCACCGGCCTTCTCATTGTTAATGATTAGATTGTTCCAGGAAGAAGGAACATTAATATATTCTAAATTTGGACGTGGTGGCTCTCCCTCAAAAGTGGGAAGGAACTCATTCCAGTAAAATTCCCACTCACCATTTAATGGAATTTCATTGTAGGCGTCCCAATCCAATCCTCGTAAATCAAGAACTCCATTTACAACTTTCGGTTGCGAAAAAACAATAAAAGGAAGATGAATGAAAACCAATAAAAAAAGAATACTAACTCTTGAAAAGTTCATTTTCATTTTTTCATTCCGGGTTGGTATATTTCATAATTGAGTTCTTTTTTACTGGAATCTACCATTTCTTTTACATCTTCCAATAGCTTTTTTGCGTCAAATACAATACCGTCTTTTATGGTGTATTTTACCCCACCTACACGTACTACCTCATTGTTATCGGTTAATTTAATTGCTCCTGTGCCATACAGAACTTTCAGGTTTTTAAGAGGATTCTCTTCAACCAATACCATATCCGCAAGTTTTCCGATTTCAATGGTTCCTATCTGGTCTTCCATGCCCAATAGCTGGGCTCCATTGAGTGTGGCCGATCGAATTACTTCCAGCGGATGAAACCCCGCTTCTCTGAGCAGTTCAAGCTCCCGTATATATGCAAATCCATAGAGTTGGAATATAAATCCTGAATCGGACCCGGCTGTTACACGTCCACCACGGTTCTTATATTCATTGACAAAACGCATCCAGATCTGAAAATTCCCTTTCCAGTCAACTTCCTGCTCAGTACCCCAAAAATGCCAGTACGAACCGTGGCTTTTCATGCTGGGCTGATAGAACTCCCAGAGGCTTGGTAAGGTGTAAGTTTCATGCCATTCTGCCCTTCGTGCACGCATCAGGTCACGACTGGCCTCATAAATATTGAAAGTTGGGTCGATGGTAAAGTCAAGTTCCAGTAGTTCATTCATTACCTGGTTCCATTTTTCTGATCCTGGTTTCGCAGCTTGTTTCCATAACCGTCCTGCCTGGCCAAATCTGTCCTGTTCATTGTTGTAATTATAGTCTGCAGGATAATCCTGAACGGTCCGATCGTCGAACATAGCTTCTGGAAGTCCGTACCAGTGCTCCATAGATGAAAGGCCTGATCTTGCAGAATTGATTACATTCCACCATCCTACATTTAATTGGGCATGATGGCAGGCAGAACCCAATCCAAGACGCTTATTTTCCCTCAGTGCCGCATCCATAACTTCCGGGGGAGCTCCAAAAAACTTAATTCCATCAGCACCTCTGTTAGCGTTTGCATTCACCCAGGAGATGGCTTCTTGAGCATTTGTAATAGGTCCTTTCAAATGCTCTTCAGTTGGTTTTTTACTCTTTATCGATAATTTAAGAGGTATCTTTGTAAGATCCTGGCCAAAGCTGGTATAGGCCAGTATTCTTGGGGCAGTGATCTGATTTAATTCACTTTTTATTTTTTGATCCAAAACCCAATCAAGGCCGTTCCCTGCAGATACATCTCGTACAGTTGTGATTCCGTGGGCCATCCATAATTTAAAAACGTATTCTCCACCCGCTCCTTGTGCTTGTCCTCCAATGTGTGTATGCGCATCAACAAATCCGGGTAACAAATACATTCCTTCAGCTTCAATCACCTTATCACCTTCACGAATTTCAGGGCCACGAGACGGATCCAGTGGCATATTAAGATAACCCGCCTGGCGGATAGATGCTATTTTGTTTCCCTCAACAATTACATCCATTGGACCTATTGCCGGTGACCCGTTACCATTTATGATGGTTACGCCCCTGATTATTAAACGGTTGAATGGACCTTCTCCGCGGGTACGATCAGGTGCTTTTGTTACCTGTGAAAGTAAAGATGTATTAACTACCAAGAACAACCCAAGAATCAGCAGTATTCTTTGATTGAATTTCTTCATTGAGATTAGATTAGTTAGGCAATATGCAAAATACAGGATGTATTTGCAAAAAGAAGGGTCTTATTATTATCAGAATGATATTTTAAAATATATCTTTTCAATAAAACAAGTAGATTTACTAAATTGAATTGAACATTGCTTTCATAAAAGTATTTATCGTGGGAAGGATCAGGGTCATTGTTGGAATTGTATTGGTTTTTATTATTACAAAAAATGTTCTGGCAGGTACCGTACAAACTCAGGATATTGATTCTATCCAGGCTTATAACTACTATCAAAAAGGGTCAGATTTAGCAAAGAAACAGGAATTTGACAGCGCCCGTTTTTTTTTAAACCTGGCAGCAAATTCTTACAAGGAGGAAGGACTATGGGACCGGTTTTTCGATGCGGTTTACCAGGTATCCTATTTATACTCCCATCAATATGAGTACGATCATTCTAAATTGTACCTCGATAGTATTCAATCATCCTTCAAAGATGAGTTAAGTGATGACTTTAAATCTGTTATTAACTATTATGGGAGTCATGCCTGGGTGAATCTCAATTTGTTTAACTACATTCAAACAGAGGAGTGGCTGTTTAATATGGTGTCCATTTTAGATACGAATCCACATACAACAGTTCTAAATAAAATATGGACCTATTATTACCTTAGTGTATTGTATTACAGGATAGGACAGAATGACGAGGCATTAAAATGGCTGGATAAAAGCCAGTTAATCTCTGAATCGAATAAAAATTTTGAATACCTGGGATATATCTATAATTTAAAAGGGATAATCAACAGGGAAATTGGAGAATATGAACGAGCGCTGGACTATTATAATCAGGGATTTTTACTTGAAAAAAACACGCCGAAAGTACAGTTGACCCCGATGTACAATAATTATGGCCGATTGTATCATTCTTTAGGCCAGGACTCGCTGGGCATAGCTTATATAGATGAAGGGTTACAGGCGCTTGCTGATTATTCCAGTGACTACTATTCTGTCGAATCACGGCTACGTAATAATAAGGCCTTGATATACATAGACGCGGGGCAAATTGATTTGGCAAGGAATGAACTGGATAAAGCACTGCAAAGAGAATTGGGAAAATATGGTATAATAGGTCAAAATTCAACCGAAACGATACTTTATTACGGTTTGTTAGAGTATAATGAAGGAAATTATAACAAAGCGGATGAGTATTATCAGCAATCATTAGAAATCGTAGCGGGTGTATTTGGTACCAATTCCATTAAACTGGCCAGTATTTACAGGAGTATCGGAGATAATTATATTAAACAAAAAAAGTTTGACGAAGCCCTGGAAAATTTCCAACAATCAATTACGTTGATTGTACCCGAATTTGATGAATTGGACATCACCAAAAATCCGGGACCGGATCATCATGTGCTGGATAATCTGGAGCTTATCCAAACCTGTAAATCAAAGTCTGATGCCCTCATGGCTTATTTTAATGAAAATAATGATTCCAGACTATTAACTACAGCTTTTGAAACGAACGAACTGGCTGTGTCTTTGCTGGAACATGTGCGGCAAAACTTATACTATGGTGAATCCAAACAAGTGCTGACAGGATTGATGAAACCGCTTTATGAACAAACCATATCAATCAGCCAACTGGCTCTGACACTATCAGGGACGGATAACACGGGGATATATTATGAGGCAATATTCGATGCCATGGAAGGTAGTAAATCCTACCTTTTGTCAGCGGCATTGCAAAAAACCAGCGCAGATGGGTATTCGCTGGTTCCGGATTCGCTTATCACATTGGAATCACGATTGTTTGCAAAAACGGGTATTTTCGAAAAGAAACTAAGCGATCTTAAAGTGAAATCTCCTGATGATTCGATTGGGATAAGTAAAATTAAACAAGATCTTTTTAGGGTGAGAGTGGATTTTGAGCAATTCAATACAAAACTATCACAGGCATATCCGGGATACGTAAATGAACGTTATTGTACTTCAGGTACAGATTTGGGTACCCTCCAGGCAGAGCTTTCATCAGGTGAAATGCTCGTTTCTTATTTTTCAGGTGAAGAACGATTGTACGTTCTGGGCGCTGACAGATCATCTGTAAAATTGTACGACCTGGGAGAAGTGGAAGATATCGAAAGTATAATTCAGAAATATCTGAAAATATCACCTGAAACAAATGTTTCGACGTTTCAGGAAAATGCCTTAAATGTCTACAGAGTAATTTTGGCGCCTGTAATTGAAGGATTTACAAGCAAGAAGAACCTGATTATAATTCCTGATGGTTTGCTGGGGTACCTGCCGTTTGATG
>CAZONK010000102.1:3334-12093 GCA_964581095.1 uncultured Roseivirgaceae bacterium | reverse complement strand
ATATGCGGATACAATGCATAATTTTGAAACACCATTGCAATATCGCGATGCTGAGGTGGCAGATCATTAACAATTTTATCACCGATGAACAAGTTTCCCCCTGATATGTCCTCGAGTCCGGCAATCATTCTGAGGGTTGTGGATTTGCCACAGCCTGAAGGGCCCACGAGAACCACGAATTCTTTATCCTCAACGATGAAATTTACATCATCGACAGCCTTGAAACCATCTTCATAAACTTTCGATATTTTTTCAAGTTTTACTTCAGCCATTGCTTGTTTGTTTTCCGGTTCAGTATAATGATCATCCTGGTTGCTATATTTTTCATCTATTTGATCACGGGTGTATCGTTTTGTCGCCATTTTTGCGATTCCTGTAAATGTCCGGCGCAATGGGGAGGACACCCCGGATTACATGTATGTCACAGTTGACAAAAATGGCGCCAAAACGTATTAGAAATGTCAATGACTTCCACGGGCTGAAGCCCGTGGCAATATCACTTTTATTTCCCTGGAAATTGTTGTCATCAAACCCTTGAAACAGTGCATTCGAACGCATTTGGTAACTAATTGTATGTTCAATATCCATCATGAGAGGTTAATCATAATTATCTTAAGTTTTACTTTTTCTGAGTTCATCAATCAATTCCGCCGTTTCTACCAACGCAAAAGAACATGCCACATCCGACATAGCATAGGGTATTACGATATGTGCATTATGTTGCATCCACCCACAGGTATAAAGCACATTTGGAACGTATCCCTCGCGTTCGTTTTCCAACGGTCGCATCAACGGTTCCTTCAACATCGAAATAACTTTAGAAGGATTATCCAGGTCCAGCAACATTGCCCCCAACGCATATTCACGCATTGGGCCGACTCCATGGGTGAGCAATAGCCATCCTTCATCTGTTTCTATAGGTGAACCGCAATTTCCCATCTGCACAAACTCCCAGGGGGATTCAGGTGATTGCAGGAGATTGTATGTATGCCAATCATATAAACTATCTGAATCCATGATAGACAGGCTTTCGCTACCCTGCCTGGAAATAACATGATACTTTCCATTTATTTTACGGGGAAAAAATGCCATCCCCTTATCGTTTACCGCTTCTCCTTTTAGCTCTCTGATCCTGAAATGTTTAAAATCATCTGTCTCTAGCAATTTTGATTTGATATCAATACCATTGTAAGCGGTGTATGTTCCGATATATCTCGCCGGGCCATCTGAAAGCCTTACCAGCCTTACATCCTCAATTCCCTTAGTTTCACTTGGGGCAGCAGGCCAGATTACACGATCTTCAAGGGGAATATCGTCATCAAATGTCACATCATAATCCTCTTTAGGAGCGGAATCTTTATAGGAAATCCTACCCGTTGTTGAATAACTATGGGGGGCAATATTAATAATGTTATCTGCATCAATAGTCCCGGTAGAGAATCTAAGACTTGAGATATGCTCTTCTCCAACAGGTCTGAAACTCAGTATAAACCTGGTTTTATCCGGTTTTGGTTGATCGAAATGTGGTACAATGGAAGGGTTAAACAGGGCAGCGCCTTCTATCGCATATTCTTTTGTTACGTATGCCCCAAGTAATCTTTTCCCATCCTGGCTGGTGTCAATCTTTTTCCCCAGCAGGGTTTCAAGCTGCTCAAATTGTTCAATCAATCGTGGTTGGAAGTTATAATGTCTTGATCCGAATTTTTGGTCCACATATTTTAACCCGGAAACAATATCATTGTCTGACAAACCTAGAAAACGTTGCAGAATTAATTCATACCTGTTAAGATCTGTGAGTTTATTAAAGATCATGATCACCTTTCTGGTATCCGCTTCAATGCTAACATCCGATCGTTTTACCTCTATCATTATTCTTTAAGTCCTGAAGAAGCCATACTCTGGATAAAATATTTCTGGAAGAACATATAAGCTACCAATATGGGCAAAGCAAGCAGTACGGCAGAAGCGAGTTTAACCCCAAGTTGAGCCTCAGCCCTGCCCCCTACAGCAAACAGTGTCACTAGCTGAGGCATTGTCATCAGCTGCTCATCGCGTATCACGATCAATGGCCATAACACTTCATTCCAGGAGGCCATAAAGGTAATAATCCCGATTGTTACCAAAGCCGGAATGGAATTGGGCCATAATATCTGAAATATGATCCTCAACTCTCCGCAACCATCAATTTTTGCAGCATCGATTAAATCCTGTGGTATCGATTTAAAATGCTGTCTGAACATAATAATGGCAAATGCATTGATCATGTAGGGAATGATCAGTGCTGCGTAAGTATCTACCCATCCAAACTTCACCATAAGTATGTAATTGGGAATCAGTGTGATTTGAAAAGGGAGGGTCATTGTAAACAGGATAATATAGAATATGGCATCCCGACCCTTGAATTCAAGTCTGGAAAGTGCATATCCGATCATGGAGCCAAATACAAGTACTCCAAGGGTGACTGAGGTAGCTACAAATATGCTGTTTAGCAATGCCCTTCCAATGGGTATTTTGTCTAATAAGACCTGGTAATTTTTTATGGTAATTTCTGACGGGATAACTGTTAAAGTAGCAAGTTCACTTTCGGGCGCAAGGGAAGCGCTTAACATCCACACAAAAGGATATATAAACATCAAAGCTGCCATTACCAGCAAAAGGTAGAATATTGACTTCATGGCGATATTTATCCCGTTATTTTTCAATGAATTTCTTTTGAATTACGATGACAAAAAGAATGATTGCGGCAAAGAAGATGCCCAGTGTGGCGGAATAACCCATGTGGTAATAAAAGAATGCTTGTTTATAAATGTACAGTACCGCCGACAATGTACTATTTAGCGGCCCACCCCCGGTCATTACATAGGGTTCAATAAACAGCGAAAACCCACCGATAGTTGATAGAATTACCACCATGAATATCGTGGGGTTGATCATGGGCAATGTAATATGCCAGAATTTCTGCCACTTAGTTGCCCCTTCCAAATCTGCAGCCTCATAATAGGCTTTTGGCACAGTTTGCAGGCCTACCAGGAATAATACTATATAAAGCCCCACATTTTTCCAGGTAGCCATGATCGCAATAGAAGGCATCGCCCAGTTTGGATCGATAAGCCAGCCGATACGGCCAAGTCCTACCGAAGTCAGCATTCGGTTGAAAATGCCTGCTTCAAAACCAAGCAACTGCTGCCAGAGAATCGAAACCACCACACCTGAAACAATAACGGGCAAAAAGAAAGCGCCACGAAAAAACGGCCTCAGCTTAATTTTTTGATTCAGAACCTCAGCGAGTGCAAGTGCAACAATAATTTGCAGCGGAATATGTATCGAAAGAAATACCAGCGTATTTCCAACAGCCTTCCAGAATTGCCGATCCTGGAGGATCCGGGAATAATTGGACAGACCTATGTATTCCATTGGTGAAATAATGTTCCACCTGTTAAATGTAAGTACCAGTGAAAAAATGACGGGAAAAGCAACAAATACCAGTAAATGAATGATGTAGGGTGATACAAGTAACCAGGGCAGTATGGTTTTGTTCCTGCTATTCATTACTCAAACTTAAATAGAGCAAATCAACGGCCTGAGCTGCATCTTCAACGGCCTGCCTGGGCTCCTTTTTCCCATAAACAACACATGCTTCATATTCTTGCGAAATCAGTGCGAGAATTTCTTTCATATACGGTGTATCAGAAATTCCACGTGTGTATTTAGCCTGTTTTGCAAATGGTGCCAATCTTGGATTCTCTTCAATGTATTTAATAAACAGGGAATCGGTAAGCAGGTCTTTTCGTCTTGGAAATTGCTGGGACATGCTGAAAAACTTAAAATCGTTTTCAATGCTGAGATACTGTTGTAAGAAATCCCATGCTTTCTGCGGATCCTTGCTGTACTTGAAAATTACTATGCTCTTTGGGTCTGCGTATGTATGTGATACACCAACATAGTCGTCAGGTACCGGCATCGGATGCACATTAAAGTTAAGATCGGGTTTAAACCTCTGTATATAAGCCACATCCCAGGGACCTGTCCATTTGGTAGCAATATCACCTAAAAAAAAAGGATCTGAACTCCCCGTCAGCTTATCAAGCGGAAAGTACTGGTTTTCATACAATGTCCGTAAGAAGGTGAATACCTGCACTGCAGCCTCATTATTAAAAGCAGCTTTGTTATTTTTTATTAACGGTGCTCCTCCAGATGCCGCATAATACAAGGGAATAAAGTTAAAGAAACGCTGGTACCATAGCACAGACATTTCACTATATCCAAACCATTGATCCACGTATCCATCGCCATCCCGGTCTTTTTTGAATTTTTTGGCTAATGCCAGGTACTCTGAGTATGTCCTGGGATAATCTGTCACGCCAAGCTCGTCATAATAGTCCTGATTGTACAATACGATAATGGGATTGATTTTCCATGGAACCTGATATGTATGGCCATCGGCAGATCTTATTTCATCCATTACCGTACTATCGCACCTTGCATACATGAATTCCAAAAATCCATCCAGGGTATCAAGCGGTATCAGTGTATGTGACCCGGCATAAAACTCCACATCACCCTGACGCATGTTGGCATAAATATCCGGGGTGGTTTTGGCTACAACGGCCGCCAGAATAATCTCTTCACTTGATGAGCCTTCGGGTACAGGTTGAAAACTAACATGAGGAATATTTGTGGCATTCCATGTCTCAACCATTTCCTGTGCAAATTCTATTTCCTGTCGATTGCTGGATGACCAGAAAAGAAGTTCATTCTCCTTTGTTTTTTTGCTGCATGAAGATGTGATCAAGCAAATTCCGGAAAGAAAAATTAATAAGTGAACTTGCTTCATATTGTAAACAACAGTATTCTAAATCCAACAAATAGCAATATAGCGGAAATATCTTATTAGCAATTAAATTCAATCAAATAAGTTCATTATCCTGATTATCACGGCTTGTCAACCATTTTGCAATTTCTTCACCTATCAAATGTGGATTGTCTTCCTGTATAAAATGCACTCCTTTACCTACATCAATTGCCACCAGATTTTGCATATGGTTTACGCACCATTCAACAACTTTTTTTGTCATAATAGCTCCGGGCCTTGCATAGAAAAGTAATTTGGGAATGGTAGTGTTCTGGAGCCAATTACTATATTCAGTTACCAGTTTTTCCATTCTTTCCGGTTTCCCACTGATAGGAATCTCCAGTGGCCACTGTCGTAATGGTTTGCGACTTTTGATAGTAGGATATGGTTCGCGGTATTTATCCATTTCATTTTTTGTCAATTTCCGTATAATTGCCTGGGGCAGGATCTTCTCCACAAAACCATTCATAACACTAATCATCATCCATCCCACAAGCGGTGTCCGTAGTAGTTTGAATCCGGATGAAAACTCCTTTGGCATATCTGCCCACCGCATTGTTTTTACAATTGCTTCCATAAATACAAGGGCCCGAACATTATCTTGATGCCTGGAAGCATAATGGAAACCCAAACCCGATCCCCAATCATGAATAACCAGTGTAATATTTTTCAGATTTAGCCCCTCAATAACAGCTTCCAGGTATTCGGAATGGTCCGTAAAGAAATAATCCAGATCCGGTTTGTCTGACTTTCCCATCCCTATCAAATCTGGTGCGATACACCTGCCTATTGATGTAAGATGCGGGATAATATTGCACCATAAATACGATGAAGTAGGATTTCCATGAAGGAATAAAATCGGATCTCCCTCCCCTTCATCAATATAATGCATCTTTGATCCCTTTACTTCAATGAAATACGATTCAAAGGGGAATTCAGCTGAAATATTTTCTTCTGTTACCATACAATTTTTTCTTTATTTAAGAATGCTGCAATTCCTTTTTTACAATCCGCCGATGACCTTGTTTTTGCATTCATCTCAGAAGTAAATTTTAATGCCTCATCCAAAGACATCTCCTGGACTTCCTTAATCATACTTTTGGTCATTCTCATAGAGGATTCAGAATTATTTCTGATAAGTTCCCGTGCAAAATTGTACACTATATCTGTTAACTCTGAGGCCTTTACAACATCATTTATTAACCCAACGGAACATGCCTTTTCAGCAGTTATTAATTTTCCTGTAAGCAACAGTTCGTTTGCTCTCGCCTCACCAATTTTGCGCAATAAAAACACAAGTACAAGGGCCGGAACAAAACCGATTTTCACTTCAGTGTAACCAAACCTGGCTTCAGGAACTGTAAAGGCAAAATCACAAACAGTAACTAATCCGCATCCTCCCGCAATCGCATGTCCCTGGACTTTTGCAATTACAGGTTTGGGAAATTTATATATTTTCTTCAGTAAACGCCGAAGTTTATTCGAGTCGGAAAGATTATCGTCGTATGAATTATCCTGGAGTCCTTGTAAATCCTTCAGGTCTGCTCCGGCACAAAATACATCACCTTTAGATTGCAGTACAACAACTTTTACTGAGGATGAAATTTCCATTTCCTGAAAAGCATCGTGCAGCGCATCCACCATCTTTGTACTCAGGGCATTCCTTTTTTCAGGCCGGTTAAGGGTAATCGTACCAATCCTGTCTTTTATTTTATATTTAACAATCATGCTTTAGTATTTAGTGTCAACTATTATAGTTTGGCAATATATGCGCCTTCCTGCCAAGCATTGTGGCAATTTATATTTTGTGTTTTGAGAAGTTTTTCTGCCCATTTAGCGTACCAAAAATCATTTGATGTATCAAATAAAACAACATCTGAGTCAAACCGCTTCCCAAACTCAGAAAAATCTTTAATTGCATTGTTGGATATAACTAAATAATTTACCTGAAGTGGCTCGATGATCCTCCGGTCTTTTCTTATTGGTTTGCTCAAAAGTAAAAGCGATCGGTTATTTACGATTGCCAACATACCCGGTAGATCAATGCTGGAATACACCAATGGTGTTGCATTTGTTGACCCGGTATTTTTTAATCTGAAATTTGAAACGTTATAACTGATGTCTTCCCTTTCTCCCCTATCATTATTTATATAAGACCTGATTTTAGGACCATTAAAAATATCGATTGCTGAAACATTTGCAATTCTGTACAATGCCAAAATATGCCTGTTGCTCCTATTAAGTTCTACAATTGTAAAGGAGGTCAGAAGCAGGATCCATATAAAAAATGCCAGCAACAATCCTTTCAGATTCTTATGAAAGAAAAACACCAACATTCCAATCAAAATGATAAACAAAAGCAATACCTGATACGTATCGAGGTATATATCATTTATAAATGAGCCGGGAATATTCTCGATAAATGTAACGGACTTGTTCATAAATTCAATTATGATTTCAAGAATACTTCCCAATACCCCTCCAATCGCTGACCATCCAAACTGCATTGTTAATAATAAAAGAAGGCCACCAATGAGCACAACAGTAGCCAATGGAATGATGATGAGATTGCTAATAAAAAACAATAAAGGGAAGTTATGAAAATAATAAATCACTACGGGAAAAGTAAATACCTGGGCAGCAATGCCAACTGAAGTAAGACTCCAGATACTTTCTACAATTTTATACTTAGAAACAAACAATCCATTGATAGCAGGGAAAAGAATTACGATTCCCAGAACAGCAAGATAAGAGAGTTGAAAACCTATATCATACAATTGAAAAGGATTGATAAACAATAAAATAAATGCCGAGAGGGAAATCGTATTGAAAATATTCGGGGTTTTATAAAAATACTGGCCCAGGCTCAGTACTGAAAACATTAAAGCCGCCCGTGTGACAGATGGAGGCAATCCGGCCACCAATGCATAGCTCCACAAAACAACAAATGCAAGAGCTACAAATCCTAAAGATTTTTTAAATCGTCTGAATACAATCAACAGAACGCCATATAATATTCCTAAATGAAGACCTGAAATCGCTAGTATGTGTATTACACCTGCATGAGCATAGGTATCCCTCAATTCACTGGTTATGTCGCTCCGCACTCCCAGCAACAATGCTTTTGCGATACCATTTGCGTCCGAATCCGGAATGGCCCAATTGATATCTTCAACCCCCGATGAACGTATTGTATTCCCCCATTTTTGAATGATGGACGGAGTTGTTTTGTCGAATTCTGTATAGTTTTCAGGTGAAAGAAATTGACGATACCTTATATTTTTATGGAGCATGTACTTGCGATAATCAAACTCCAGTGGATTCGCAGGTTTTGGAATTACCGATGGAGTTGATGCTATCATTAATTTAACACCATACTCTATGGGTTTAGAAAAATAAACAAGGACCTTACCTCTGCAACTACCCCAGGTACCTCCATTAAACACTTCATTTATCTTTACGTTTACTTTATAAAATTTGCCGGTAAATTCAGGGGATGACACTATCGTTCCAGTGTACATTTCAGTGTTTTCATCAAAACACATCTTACTATTTTCATTTTTGTAGAGTGTCGTGCGCAACATTCCCAGGAAAAAAACAAGAAACAAGAAAGCCAGGCCAATAACTGGGTTCAGACTGAAAAATTTTCTTCTAAATAAAGTCCGTAAAAGAACAATGACCAACACAATCAATATTCCAAAGGAAACAAGGAACTCATTTGAGATATCTATGTAATCCGCGATCAGGATGCCCAGCATGAAGGCGATGACAAAACGTAAAAAGGGGTATTTAAGCCAGTCTAGCAATGGGTCGTGGGTCAGTTATGCCTTAATATACTAATTTAAATTTAGAAATTTCTGAACGATTCAACTGGTATTCAGGGAATTGGAATGTAATACCCTGAGCG
>CAZONK010000102.1:0-3234 GCA_964581095.1 uncultured Roseivirgaceae bacterium | reverse complement strand
AATTTCTGAACGATTCAACTGGTATTCAGGGAATTGGAATGTAATACCCTGAGCGGAGTCGAAGGGTGGAATGATTGGAATGTGTTACCCTGAGCGAAGCCGAAGGGTTTACCCTTGAACCTTTTGCTTCAAAACAACCCTACTTCATTGCTTCCATTACCATTTTAACCAACTCCCCCATTTTTGATGGTTCGAGCCAACGGGTAACAATAACAAGATCATGCTCTTTGTCAATAATGATATAATTTCCACCAAAACCTGCCGCGTAATAAACGGATTCCGAAACACCTTCCATTTTCCGGGGTTCATGGTTGAGCCACCACATGTACCCGTAAGCGCCATTGGCTTCTGAAGGTTGCTGAATACTTTTTACCCAGCTTTCTGAAATCAATTGTTTTCCATTCCATTTGCCATTTCTGAGAAACAACAATCCAAAACGTGCATGATCACGTGCACTAATGAAAACACCTCCCCCGGAATGTCCACCCCCACTAACAGATTGCACTTTTACTCCGTCCACATTTACCCACGAACTCTCATATCCGTACCATCTCCAGGTGGTGGAAGCACCGATAGGGTCCATAATCCTATCTTTTAAGACCATGGGAAGTGGTTTGCGCCAAACCTGCAACAAGGAATAGGATAATACATTTACGCGAACATCGTTGTATTTAAAACTGGTACCCGGTTCTTTGAGTTCCCTGTATTTCCAGCCATCAATTCCACCATCACGCGCCGGCCGGTCACCCCAATCCGGCATGCCAAAAAGCCTCCCTGACCAATCAGACGATTGATTCAGCAACATATGCCAGGTGATCTTTGAATTATGTTCCCCTTCGAAGGTACCATCCCAAATATATTTATCAACTTTATCCTGTACACTGTGAATTAACCCATCATCGATCGCAAGGCCTGCAGTGGTAGAAAGATAACTTTTAGTGACACTGAATGTCATGTCAACCCGGTCCACATCACCCCATTGGGCTACTATAAAACCGTTTTTCAAGATCATTCCCGCAGGCCCACCGCGCTTTTTAGTAGGCCCTGTAATTTTGTGGTAGGGCTCACGTGAAAATCCTTCAAGTATGGCAATGCGCAGATCCTTCCCTCCCGAATATTCATTGTTTTCAATAAAATTGATAATATTTTCCAGCTTCGTTTTATCAAACCCAGCTTCACTGGATGTAATTGATCTCCATTCATTACCCCGTGGAGGAAAATAATCCTGTGATAAAAGTTGAAATGGCAGAAGTAATAAAATGGGAATTATGAGTATTTTTATTTTTTCCATTTTTGCTGAAGGGTTAAATTTTAAACTATTGAATATAGTGGGAAAAGCCGACACATAAAAGAAGGTTTATGTAAAGGGATATTTGCAGCTTCCACCTGAATTTTTGAAATACCGGAATGCAGGTAATCAACTATTCTTGCTTTTCTATACAATCTGATAATTGATTTTTCGTTAAAGCCAATTCATTTTGAAGAATATCGATTTTTTCATCGAATCTAGTTTTAATATTCAGACTGTACAGAATCGAACCAATAAAAAGTACAGTTAAAGCTGAAATTACAACTACTGTTCTTTTGGCCTGGCTAACTAAAACTTTTTGATTTTTCTCTTCCCGTTCGTTATGGTCTGTCAGTATGGCATTAAATTTTTCCCGGGATTCATCATCCTCTTTAACAAGCATTTGTAGTTGATCAAGCATGGGTAGTGTTTTATATTAGATCATTCAATCCTAAATCAATTGATATTTATCTTAAAATGCTATCACTAGGATGTTTACTTTGTCACTGTCCAAAAACCATCCTTATTAACCTCTATCATAAAGGACTCGTATTCGTTATGGAGTTCTGAAATTCTTTGGATATTCGATTCAATCGTTTTCAGAAGTTCGTTGTTTGAAATATTACCTAGGTTTATTTTAAGAATTCATTTTGGCTTCTGGTACAGAAGGAAACTGTTTCGAAAATCTTGATCTTTTGTAATGAGTATTGACCATGATCATCTGCATAGGATGAAGTGTCAGAGTCCTTAGTTTTTCATTTATGAACATTGCACAAAAATCTCACTTAGATATTTGTTGATATGCTTCTCCTGATACTGACAATCTTGCGTAATTGAGACATACAGTTATATCTTTCAATTCAAGTTCAGGATGATCTTTAACAATCTCCTCAGCTTTCATACCCGAGCTTAGCATGTCTAAAACAACTTCCACAGGCCATCTCATACCGCGAACAATTGGTTTGCCATGGCAAATTTCCGGGTTAATTGTTATTCTATTTACATTCATATCCTAAAGATACAAAATCTACGACTTCCTATTTAAATGATGTTCTTGTTGTTACTATCTGGTGAAAATAACCAGGCAGAATCATTTTCAGTAATATTTATTTCCTTTTCAAAATACAGTCCAATCTTATTCAACAAGCTGATAGAATGCCTGTTGCCCGCATCAGTAATACCTACTACTTTTTCGATCCCAAGTTTATTTTTTGAATAAATCATTGTGGCATTGGCTATTTCATATCCATAACCCTTTCTTTCATATGCCGGAAGCAATGCAAAACCAATATCAATATCCTCAAGGGATTCCCTGTTTACCAAACCACACATGCCAATTGGTTTATTGCTACGTTTTAAAATGACCATCCACAATCCAAACCCATTTGTTTTATAACTTGTGATAGGGCCATTCTCCAAATAGCGTTTTGCATCCTTGAGTGAGTGCACATTTTTATCACCAATAAATTTCAGCCAGGCAGGAGTATTCAGAAGTTCGAGGATAAATTCAACATCGCTTACGTTGAATTCACGGAGAACCAGTCTTTCTGTCTCCAGGATTTTCTTTACGTCAATTTTGTTTGCCATTTATTTGCATTTAATTTCCCTGCTTCATTACTTTGGTTTCCTCAAAAACCCTTTTCATTAATCTGTTTTTTATGCTTTTGTTACATACACTCTTTTCATCCATTTCGTTACAGGTTGTCTGTAATTCCCTGAATCCACAAAAATGAAAATTTTGAATTGCATAAGGCATTGTCTTATAGTCTACACTTGTGCCCTATTTTGTATTATGATTTTTTAAATTGTCAATATCAAACACCAGGAAAATGATATGTAAATTTATTGTTAGTTTAGAAAAAAATTGCCTTATCTAGTTAGCAGATTTTAGCATTAGTTTGGTATACACATTTTTCATCACTGCTGTTTTACCTTCATCTTCGGCT
>CAZONK010000101.1:0-12158 GCA_964581095.1 uncultured Roseivirgaceae bacterium | reverse complement strand
ACTTCGATTAGTGCTCGCGAAAAGAATGAAACCGGATGATGCTATTGAACTGAAATCGCTTTTTATTTTTGATGAATAAAATGAAAGTACAGAAAAATAAAGCGTTTTTAATGTCATTTTTCGATCAGGAAATTTACAGGGTCGTACCAAAAAAAATAATTGAAACAGAGGTGGTTGCTCCTGAATTTGAAATACATGTATTAGGAAACAATTTATCAGATGTTGCAGTTATTACCAATGGGTCAAGTGGTTCTAATTCTGCTGAACAAATTGAATTTTTATCAAAAATTCTTCATTCCATAAATCATTCACTTGAAGATGTGGCCCTTTACAAGGTAAATGAGGCCGATAATAATCTCCATGATGCAATTAAAAGTTCACCTGCAACTAAGATCCTGTCGTTTGGTCTTAATTTAAATTTAGAAGATCCTTCGAAAGTGATTCTAGCAAGCGAAAAATTGAGCCTGATAATGAAAGACAATTCATTAAAAAGAAAACTATGGGAGGAGCTGAAACGGATGTTTTAAGCTTATCATCTTTATTACTACGATCTTCATCGTTAACCTTTCCGAATATATCATAGATTTTTTATTTTTCTAATAAATTCGATTCACTTTAAGCTGATTTCAGCAATATTTCAGCCAAAAAGTAAATTTTATGAATTTACCGGGCAGATTTCAGCAATAAAATGTTTTTTTTAATCAATTGCTGCAATTCGTACTAATATTCTATCTACACAAACAATTTTTTCGCATTTTTTCTATTATTAGAATCACTCAATAGCCTTTTTATACACTATTTATATTTATATCAGTTTTATAGGTTTTATTTTTAACCTATATATTACTTATTTATGTTTTTTAATCTATTTTTGGTTTTATTATTAACCACTTTAACGATTAAATACAAAACATGACCATTTTTATTAGTGAAACACTACCCGAAGCTGCAGTTACTGAAGCTGCAGCTCTAGCAGAAACAAGTAGTTTAATTGCAGAAAACATGTTTACATCCAATAACATCTGGATGATGACAGCAACGCTTCTTGTATTTATTATGCACCTGGGATTTGCAGGTGTTGAAACTGGATTTTCACAAGCGAAGAATACTGTGAATATTTTGTTTAAAAATACTCTCACTCCTGCCATAGGATTAATTTCCTATGCATTTATAGGATTTAATTTAATGTATCCGGGTGCTGTCCCGGGGTTTATTTTTGCTTTCGGTGGATGGAACCTGGGTCCGGGTGTCGACTACATATCAGGAGAATATGGAGGAGGTGGTTATACCTATTGGACAGATTTTCTTTTTCAGGCAATGTTTGCCGCCACTACTGCAACGATTGTATCAGGTGCAGTAGCTGAACGTATTAAAATCAATAGTTACTTAATATTTACCCTTGTTTTTGTAGGGCTGATTTATCCGGTAATTGGTAGTTGGAAATGGGGATTGGGATTTCTTGATGCCGCAGGATTTTATGATTTCGCAGGTTCAACTATCGTTCACTCGGTAGGGGGTTGGGCAGCCCTGGCAGGAATAATTATCGTTGGTCCCCGCATAGGTAAATACGTCAATGGAAAAGTAAATGACTTCCCCGGTTCGAGTGTACCACTGGCAACAATGGGGGTTTTTCTACTTTGGTTCGGATGGTTTGGCTTTAATGGTGGTTCAGTGCTTTCAGCAAATCCTGAATTGGTTTCACTTGTCCTGGTAAATACCTGCCTTGCTGCGGCTTGCGGAGCAATGGGTGGATACATCATGGGACAGATAATGTTCAAACGATTAGACCTTGGAATGGTACTTAATGGAATACTGGCAGGTTTAGTTGGTATAACTGCCGGAGCCGACCTGATGAACCCTTACGAAGCAATGCTGATAGGCCTAATCGCAGGAGGCCTGGTTGTATTGTCTGCTGTATTCCTGGATAAACTCAAACTTGATGATTGCGTTGGAGCTGTTTCGGTTCACCTTACATGCGGAATATTCGGAACAATGGCCATTGGAATATTTGGTTCTCTGGCTGGTTGGAGTCAACTTGGTATACAAGCTTTTGGGATTTTAGTTGTAGGGGCGGCAGCATTTTCTTCAGCTTTATTAATCTTCTACCTGCTTAAAATCACTATTGGTGTACGGGTGACAAAGGAACATGAAATCGAAGGTCTGGATAGCCATGAGCATGGCATCAGGGGATATACAATAACTTTAGAATAAAATATAAATGAGTCAGGGTAAGCAGCAACTTACCCTGACAACAAAGGTCTAAACAAAGTCTATTTATTTAAAACCAATCAAAACTAACATGAAAAATACAATTTACCTGCTTTTAGCAGCTCTAAGTATCTCAAATTATTCCCTTGCACAAGAAACAGATACCGAAGTCAAAGCCGTAAATAAAGATGGTGAAGACGAAAAATTACAAGTATTCGGCTCTGTTGACACCTATTGGAAATACGACTTTTCGGGTTACACTGATTACGACGGTACCTCCAATATAAAAACCAGCTTCGCGGATAATCAAAACTCAATATCTATTGGTATGCTGGATGTAGGCCTATCAAAAAAAGTAGGAAGGGTAAACTTCCTGGGCGAGTTTTCATTCGGACCACGAAGTTTTAAATCTATTCCGACTTTTGAAATCGACAGTACCGATGATATCAACATCAATATTCAAAACTTGTTGGTGACTTATGATATATCAAATAAACTTTCTGTTACGGCAGGATACATGGGTACATTTGTTGGGTATGAGGTCATCTCTCCTACCGGGAATTTCAATTATTCAACTTCGTATTTATTTTCATTTGGCCCTTTTCAAAATGCTGGTTTGCGCTTTGATTATGCCATTTCAGATAACTTCGGTCTAATGGTAGGAGTATTTAATGATTGGAACGTGTACCAGGATTTCAATGGGGTATCGGATTTGGGCGCTCAACTTTACTGGTCTCCTGTTGATGCGTTTGACATCTATGTAAATTTTCTATCAGGTGATCCCTCCGGCACCATCCTGGATCTTACCATGGGCTGGCAATTATCCGATAAATTTTACATGGGAATAAATGCCGCTGACTACAGGGCAAAAGACAGGTCAGGTTATAATGGCGTTGCTTTATATCCTCAATTGTCACTCACAGAATCATTTACCCTGGGGATCAGGTCTGAGTACTTCTCAACCAAAGATGTTGTATCTGAGTCAGGTCAAATGTTGATACAGGGTGAAAACGTTATTTCCAATACTATAACAGGAAATTATTATGTTGGACCACTAACAGTATCAACTGAATTTAGGATTGATGGAGCATCTACTGTTGCTTTCTATGATAGTTTTGATGCCCAAACCAATTCAGCATCTCAGTTTTTGATCGCAGCTATTTTCGCTTTTTAACAAAGCCATCGTTCCACTTAATTATTTGAAAAACAGATTCGCTCCAGTAGCGGGTCTGTTTTATTTTAACCCAGAATTATCATTAGACTTTCTATTACATGGTCAAATTACTTTGCCAAAGGCATCCGTATTGGACAAAATCAGGTACTTAACACAAAGTTGGCTTGTCAGCATAACTTAGGCTATGCTTCCTCACCTAAGTACCTGATTTTCTTGTACTTTAACCCTTCATCACGCTAAAGGCATCCCTTTGGGACAAAATCCTCATGACAATTCTGGGTTTAATCTCCCAGTAATTCACTCAGCCGCGTATCGAGTGCAGCACCCCTTAAGTTTTTACCAATGATTATCCCTTCTTTATCCAACAGAAAGGAAGCAGGAATAGCTTCTACATTGTAAATTTTAGCTCCTTCTGATTTCCATCCCTGGAGATCAGATACGTGTGTCCATGTCAAACCGTCAGCTTCAATAGCTTTTTCCCATTTCGATTTCACCCGATCAAGCGATACTCCAAATATTTCAAATCCTCTTGGATTGTACTTGTTATAGGCACGTACAATATTTGGATTTTCGACACGACAGGGTCTGCACCACTCTGCCCAGAAATCTAATAATACATAATTACCGCGAAAGGATGATAGTTTTATTAATTCCCCATTTACTCCAGGTAACTCTATTTCCGGTGCTGGCATTCCAATGGCCACTTTTCGCATTTTATCAACACCTGCTGCGAATTGTTGCACATTTGGCTCGTTTGGATATGCAGCTGACAATTTTTGAGAAAGGGCGTCGATGAATTCAAAATTTTTGTCTTTATCAATGTAATTTGCAGCTTGTAGTGACGCAAGCGATACTCCCATTTCATTTATCTTAATCTTCACTGCTTCCGCTTGTTGCTCACGAATCTTCATAAACTCCTCCTGAACTTCAGCTGCCAGTGCTTCGTCCTTTGCCTGTTTGGCATTTACGTACTCCTGGTTCAGTTTGTTTTGCTTTGATACGAATTCTGTTTGCAAAAATTTATTTAAAGCTGTTAACTGATCAAGCTCAGTAGATCCGGTAACTTTAGTATATCCAGCAGCATTATTACCATCAACTACTATTTCAATATCGTCATTACTTAATATTATATTCACAAATTGAACTCCATAGAAATTTAGACGAAAAAACCCTGCATTTTCAAATGCTACAAAATGATCGAAGGTTTTATCGGAATTTAGTTCAATAGTATCATATGGCACTACACCGGTGCCATTATGCTTCTCGATAAGTATAATACCTTGTTGAGGGAAGTTTACACTACCACCTAATACGACCCCACGGCTTGTATCAATCTCATTTTTACCAGAACAAGAAGTAATTAACACCAATATTCCCAATGCCAGTCCCTTCCAATATTTAAATAATCCCATAATTATAAATTCAATGTATTAAAGTGCAAAATTAGCCAATGTTTAAAGCATTCTCGAGCAGTTCTTTTGCTTTTTTAGGATCAGCAGTACGGCCTGCCTTTTTCATTACCTGCCCCATCAGCATACCCAAAACTTTTTTATTTCCCTTCTTATACAATACGACTTCTTTTGGAAATTCAATAAGAACATCATTTATCATCATATCCAATTCATCTCCTGAATCTTCCATCTTGTTGAGTAACTGCTCAATAGAAAGATTTGGTTCTTCGATCAACAATGGAAAAATGGTTTTCGTTGCATGGGAGTAACTATACCTCTCGCTTTCAATATCCTTTATTAAATGTCCTATTTTCTCCGGACTAATTGGGAAATTCTGAATATTCATACCTGAAGCATTCAATACAGAGGCTATTGGTCCCATCATCCAGTTTGCAGCTGCCTTTGGATTATCACAAATGTTTACAATTTTTTCAAAGTACCAGGCTTCCATCTTTGACCTTGACAACAATGCAGCGTCATATTCTGACAATAAATATTCCCTCCGATACCTGATTTCCTTGTCAAGGGGTAATTCAGGGAGTGTATCCTTAAGTTTATCAACCCACTCTTTTGTTAATTGCACGGGTGATAAATCCGGTTCAGGAAAATAGCGGTAATCGGCCAGTGTTTCTTTTTCACGCATGGAAACAGATTCTCCTGTGTCCGGATTAAATGAGCGTGTTTCAGAAATCACCCTTCCACCTCCAACAATAATATTTTCCTGTCGTGAAATTTCCTGAACAATTGCTCTTTTCACATTATTAAACGAATTCATGTTTTTGATCTCAACTTTGCTTCCAAGCTCACTTGAGCCTACCGGCCGGATAGAAATATTTGCATCACACCGCAATGAACCTTCTTCCATGTTGGCATCCCCAATTTCAAGATACCTGATCAAACGCCGGATTTCGTAAAGAAAAGAATGCGCTTCATTCGCATTTTTAAGGACTGGTTCGGTTACAATCTCAATAAGCGCTGTTCCGGCACGGTTGTAGTCAATGAAGGAAACACCGTTTGCTCCATGGATTGATTTTCCTGCATCCTCTTCCAGATGTATTTTGGTCAGGGCAATTTCAGAAAATTCATTTTCCATTTTGATCTTCACTTTTCCACCCAGGCATATTGGCAAACGATCCTGGGTAACCTGATATCCCTTTGGAAGATCCGGATAAAAGTAGTTTTTCCTGTCAAATACAACTGTAGAAGCAATTGTGGATTCACATGCCAACCCAATTTTTACAGCAAACTCAATAGCTTTTTCATTAAGAACCGGTAACGTACCGGGATAACCCATAGCAATTTCTGAAACGAGTGTATTCGGTTCTTCACCGTACAGATTGGCATCGCCACAGAACAATTTGGATACGAGCCCAAGCCGGGCGTGTACCTCCAACCCAATAACAGGCTCAAATGCATCGTTACTAGCCATTGACATAATTCCTCGCCTTTTTCAGGGCATTTTGAAGACCCGAAACATCTTTACCACCGGCAGTAGCGAAAAATGGTTGTCCTCCCCCTCCTCCTTTAATTTCTTTAGCAATTTCCCGCACTATTGAACCCGCATTCATCTTTTTTTCTTTAATAAGCCGGTCTGAAATTGCAACGGTTATTTGAGGTTTTTCATCAATTACAGTACCCAAAACCAGGAACAGATTATCAATCTCGTTTTTTAATTGAAATGCCAGGTTTTTAACTTCATTGGCATTTTCCAAATTAATCTGATCAATGATAACAGTGGTCCCATCGATCGATTTCTGTTTATTTAAAAGATCGGCTTTAATCAGTGCAGCTTGTTTATGTTGCAAAGATTCAAGACTGTTTCCCAGGGATTTATTTTCTGAAATGAGCTTTTTAATTGCTGATTGAATATCCTTGGGACTGTTTAAAAGCAATTTTACCTCTTCTATTTCTTTATTGAGATCGTGAACATATTTATCAACTTCAACAGCAGTAATCGCTTCAATTCTACGTACACCTGCAGCAATAGAACTTTCGCTAATAATTTTAAAAAATCCAATTTTTCCAGTCGTATCAACGTGTGTGCCCCCGCAAAGTTCTACTGAGAAATTGGGACCGAAAGTAATTACTCTTACTCTCTCACCGTACTTTTCTCCAAACAGTGCCATTGCACCCATCTTTTTTGCATCATCAATCTTTACATTGCGTTTTTCATCGAGCAATACATTTTTGCGAATGGTCGTATTTACAATCTGTTCTACTTTGTTTATTTCCTCTTCCGATAGTTTAGCAAAATGCGAAAAATCAAAACGAAGAAGTTTTTCATTCACCAAAGATCCCCGCTGTTCAACGTGAGGACCAAGTACACTGCGAAGTGCTGCATGCATAAGATGAGTAGCGCTGTGGTTATTCATAGTTAACATGCGTTTCAATTCATTCACCTTAGCTTTAAAGGTTGATTCAAGTTTAGAAGGAAGTTTGTTTGTAAAATGAACAATCAAATCATTCTCTTTCTTTGTATCGAATATTTCAATCTTCTCTTTGTCATTTTCCAGGATTCCTGTATCCCCCACCTGTCCACCACTTTCAGCATAAAAAGGAGTTCGATCCAGTACAATCTGAAATACATCTTTACCCTTTTCAGTCAACTTTCTATAACGAACGATCTTAGATTTCGATTCCAATTTTTCATACCCGATAAACTCACTCTTACCATTTTTATTCACCTCGATCCAATCCCCCGTTTCCAAAACTGCGGCAGACCGCGACCTCGTTTTTTGCTCTTCAAGGTATTTATTGAACTCTTCCTCCCATCGTTTGTTTACAACACCTTCGAGTCCTCTTTCCCTGAGTATAAGCATTGTAAGATCTTTTGGAAAACCATAGGTATCGTACAACATGAAAATTTGTTCCCCTCTAATATGGAGGTTATCCTGGGGCTTCACTTTTTCAAGAAAATTATCAATCATACGAAGCCCCTTTTCAAGTGTCTTGATAAATGCATTTTCTTCCTCTTTGATAACACGAATAATATGTTCCTGTTGGGCTTCTATTTCGGGAAAAACAGAATCAAACTGCTTAACCAGCAAAGGGACAATCTTGTTTAGAAACGGTTCTTCAAATCCAAGAAAAGTATAACCATACCGTAAGGCCCTTCTCAGAATACGCCGAATTACATAACCGGCCCCATTGTTTGATGGAAGCTGACCATCTCCAATTGCAAATGCAACAGCCCGGACATGATCAACAATTACACGCAGGGCAATATCCTTTTCCTCATCATCTCCATACTTTACTCCCGCTCTGCTGGCAACAAAATTGATCAGTGGTTGAAAAATATCGGTATCGTAATTTGAAGTTTTCTTTTGTATCGCCATTGTCAGACGCTCCAAACCCATTCCCGTGTCCACATGTTTTTGTGGCAGGTTTTCCAGGGTACCATTGACAAGCCTGTTGAATTGAATAAAAACGAGATTCCAGATTTCAACCACCAACGGGTGATCTTTATTTACCAGGTCAGTCCCCGGTATTTTTTTAATCTCATCATCACTTCGAAGATCAATATGAATTTCTGAACATGGTCCGCATGGGCCGGATTCTCCCATTTCCCAGAAATTATCTTTTTTGCCGCAAAATAGTATCCTTTCTTCAGGTAACACCATTTTCCAAAGATTATAAGATTCAGTATCTTTTTCGAGCCCTTCTTTTTCGTCACCTCCAAATACTGTGGCATAAATCCGCTTTTCAGGAAGTTTATAAACATCAATTAATAATTCCCATGCCCACTCAATGGCCCGTTTTTTAAAATAATTACCAAACGACCAGTTTCCAAGCATTTCGAACATTGTATGATGATATGTATCCTTACCAACCTCTTCGAGATCGTTGTGCTTTCCTGATACACGCAAACACTTTTGAGTATCTGCAACTCGTTTTACACGTGCTTGTTTATTACCTAAAAAATATTCTTTAAACTGGTTCATCCCTGCATTGGTAAACATCAATGAGGGATCATCCTTTACTACCAAAGGAGCTGATGCCACAATTTCATGCCTTTTCGATTCAAAAAAATCAAGAAATCGCTTCCTTACTTCATCTGACTTCATCTATTTAACCCTTTTTATTGTTAAATTCCAATTTAATCAACTATTAGTACTATGTATGCAACAAAAACTCATAAAATATCAGTAACTATCACTATTTTTGTGCGTTTTCAAGTAGGTTCAAAATTAGAACATTTATTTTTAAGACCTTATTATGGCGCGTATTAAGTATTATTACGATACCGAAACATGTAAATACGAAAGGGTAAAAGTATCAAAATGGGATATTATTCTTAACTCACTTGGATTTTTAACTGTTTCGCTAATACTAGCGCTTGGCCTTGTATTTATTTTTTATAAATATTTTGAGTCTCCAAAAGAGATGCTGCTTCGTAAAGAGAATGAAGAATTAGCATTGCATTATGATATTCTTGGTAATGAAATGGTCAAAATTAAGGAAATGATGACAGCTCTTCAGGAGCGTGATGACAATGTTTATCGGATTATATTTGAGGCAGAACCAATTTCTGAAAATGTAAGGGCTGCCGGTACCGGAGGAGCCCTCAAATATGCCCAACTCCTTGAAAACGACCTTGAACAGGAAAAGTTGATCCTTGCCGACTATAAAAGAATAGACAAAATCAAAAGGGAGATGTATATCCAGACGAAGTCTTACGATGAAATCATTCAACTTGCATTGAATAAAGCCGACATGCTGGCAGCAATTCCTGCCATACAACCAATTAAAAATAAGGAACTTACAAGACTGGCAAGCGGATTTGGTCGAAGAATACACCCCATTTACAAAGTAAAAAGAATGCACTGGGGACTGGATTTTTCAGCTCCCAGGGGAACCCCAATCTATGCCACTGGCGATGGCACAGTTAAATTTGCAAAGAAAAGTTACCTCAATTCAGGATACGGAAACCAGGTTGAGATTAATCATGGATTTGGCTACGTAACCAAATTTGCGCATATGCAGGAAATAGTTGTGAGAAAAGGGCAAAATATTAAGAGGGGTCAACTCATAGGATACGTAGGTAGCTCCGGAGGTAGTACTGCACCACATGTTCATTATGAAATCATCAAAAATGGGAAAAAGATCAACCCCATACAGTATATTATCCAGGACGTATCGGACGAAGAATATCAAAAATTACTTGAATTAGCATCCCGAGAGAACCAATCATTAGGATAATTATAATTCCGTATCTATATTTAGGCTCGAAAACAAAGAGCAATTGGCGTTGCGGCATCTGTTTTTAATGGGAAAACCTCGCTACTACTACAATCCGGACACTTGCAATTATGAGCAAATATTTCCTTCAGGAAGGCAAATTGCTCGTAATATCCTGCTTTTTTTAATTGCAGCACTCATTCTGGCTGGTAGTGGAATTAAGATCTATGAGAACTATTACCCTACTTTGAAAGAAAGTGAACTATCTAGTCAAAATACAAATCTTGAAATGCAGTGGTTTGTGTTAAATCAGGAAGTTGAACATTTTAATAACCTGGTGGAAAAATTCTGGATTCATGACGAAGAAATCAGAAAAATACTTGAGCTGGATTCTCTGTCCACACAAATAAGGAATGCCGGTATTGGAGGTAGCTATACATACAACGAATTACTGGTTAAACGTTTACAGTACGAGAAGCAAATTAAAAGTGCATATGATAAAATTGCTAAGGTTCAGGCAAAAATGCTGGTCCAGGATGCTTCATTTGATACCTTGATGTTGTATGCTCTTAAACGTGACGAATTTTGGGCAGCAATGCCGGCAATACAACCCGTTGAGAATAAGAATTTACGAAGACTATCTACAGTTTATGGTATGCGGTTAAACCCCGTATTAAAACGCTGGATGCCTCACCGGGGATTGGATTTCATGGGTGAAGTTGGAGTACCCGTATTTACGACCGGAGATGGTAAGATTGAACTGTCACAAATGACTTTTGGAGGTTTTGGAAATCTTGTTGTTATTAACCATGGAAACGGGTATAAAACAAGGTATGCCCACCTTGATGCTTTCACTATAAAAAGAGGTGATAAAGTAAAAAGAGGAGAAATAATTGGTTTTATGGGTAACTCCGGAAGATCTGCAGGAACGCATCTTCATTATGAAGTTCTTAAAAACGGAGTACAGGTCAACCCCATTGGTTTTTTTGAACGGGAACTTGACGAAAAAGACCTCGCAACCTTGCTAAAAAATGCAAGATTCAATAGCATTCCGCTGGATTAATTTCAAATCTTAGCAAGGATCTACAATAAAAGCTTCCCTCCTTCCAGGGTATCATTATTTTTACGCCGTGAAATTCCTCAAATTTATTTCCAGATTATTTATTTCAATCGCTTTGTTTCAAGCATGTAAAGTTAGCAAACCAGCTACCAGGCAAACCGGTGCTGACTCTATTCCTACCGACTCGCTACGTGTAGTTGCTGATACTGTTATAACTGAAATACCTGATACAGTAACTTTAAATGTACATCGTGTGTTTCCTGATACTGTATCAATCATTGGAGTTGGTGATATGATGATTGGCACCAATTACCCGGATGAAAAATACCTTCCTCCCGATTCGGGAAAATATATTTTTTCATCTGTAACAGAGATCCTTTCCTCAGCTGATTTAACTTTTGGTAATCTTGAAGGAGTTATTCTTAATGATGGTGGGACACCCAAAAATTGCAGAAATCCTGATAAGTGTTACATATTCAGAATGCCCGAATATATGACAGATAATTTTGTAACAGCAGGATTTGATGTACTCAGCGTGGCCAATAATCACTCAAATGATTTCGGGGATGAAGGCCGGAAGAATACGGGTCGTGTACTAACTGCCAGATCAATACAATATGCAGGGTTTGATACTAAACCTTCTACTGTATTCAGGAAAGGCGAGATTATTTATGGTTTCGCTGCTTTTGCACCAAATAAAGGAACTGCCAGCATCAATGACCTTGGGAAGGCTAAACAGATTGTACAACACCTTGATTCCATATCCGATATCGTTATCGTTTCATTCCATGGAGGAGCGGAAGGTAAGGATTTCCAACACATCACAAGGGAAACAGAACTATTCTATGGCGAAAACAGGGGGAATGTTTATGAATTTACCCATCAACTCATTGACGCGGGAGCAGATGTAGTGTTTGGACACGGCCCGCATGTGCCCAGGGCAATTGAAGTCTACAAAAAAAGGTTTATTGCGTATAGCCTGGGAAATTTCAGTACGTATGCACGATTTAACTTAAGAAATGAAAATGGGTTGGCACCAATTGTTAAAATTTATACGAGTGCTGAGGGCGAATTTTATCAGGGTAGA
>CAZONK010000100.1:0-12235 GCA_964581095.1 uncultured Roseivirgaceae bacterium | reverse complement strand
GGCAACAATCATACATACCCTACCTTGTATTTCTCCTATACCCGTTACTACACCCGCTGACGGACAACCTCCATATTCTTCGTACATTCCTTCACCGGCAAAAGCGCCAATTTCAAGAAATTCGGACTTGTCATCAATCAGGTACTGAATGCGTTCGCGTGCGGTTAGTTTTCCTTTCTTATGTTGCAAGGCAATTTTACTTTCACCGCCTCCCTTAAAAACGACCTTTAGCTTTTGCTTAAGTTTTGAAACAAGCTGCTTGTTGGAATCTTCATTTTTATTGAATTCAAGATTCATCAGGATGTTAGTTGTTTTCTTTGGCTTGTTTCTTAAGATCTTTCTCTATTTTCTTGCTGCTTTTTCCCAGAGGGCCAAAAAAGTGTTTTGGATTTTCGTTCATATGAATGAGCAAGGCATCCAAATCAATGAGCGCATTGTTCAGGCTTACATATACAGAATCATCTTTCATCATTCTGCCAATGGTACCATTTTCATCCTGCATCATAATTAAGGTCTCATTCATTGTACTTAACAAACCATTTACCCCCTCAATTGTTGTCTTCAGGTCAACAGATTTCAGAGAATCAGCCAGTGCACCGTATTTGGACATTACCACTCCCAATTCATCCATTTTTTTGTTCAGGTTCACTGTCAATTCCTTAAATCCTTCAATTGCTTGTCTGATCTCAGCCCTGTTTTCGCCAAGCATCAGGTTTGTTTTATAGGTAATACCTTCAACATTATGAAGTGTATTTTTAATGGTTTCTGAATGACTGGCGAATTCTTCCAATATTGCATTGAGCCTCCTAATGGTTACCTGGAGGTTGTCGGCAACTGGCAAAGCGCTGGACTTAAGCAGTTCGTTAAGTGTAGGATCCACACGGGCAATCACTGTGTCTCCGGGAAGAGCAGGATTACTTATATCGCCAATTTTCAACACAATTGAAACGTCACCCAAAAGACCGGCATTTAGAGTTGCAGTTGTACTATCACCAATAATTATTCCGCTCTGAATATCCATTTCAACGAGGATTGAATTATTAAATTCCTGGTTAATTTGAATATCACTCACTCTTCCAATAGTATATCCACTAATATTCACCGGGTTGGAAATTGCTAGTCCGGCAACATCATTGTAGATCACATAATACTTGCTGGTTTTGTTAAAAAAATCAATGCCTTTGAGATAATTGAAACCAATATACAGAATGGTAATGGCTACAATCGCGAACGCTCCTACTCTTACTTCTTTAGAAATTTTCAAATTGCTATTTAAATTATATCCGGTTTCCCTGTGGTTAATAAGTTTGAAAATAATTATTTAATTCCGAAAATAAGCATGGGACTCTAATATTAATGGAAAGAATCTATTCCATCGCATCCATTTCCTCCTTGTATGCCCGAACAGCACGAAATATTCCAGAAGCAATATAATCCTGTTTCAGCTTATCATTGAGATCCTTTTCTTCCTTCTCGTTCGTTAAATAACCTGTTTCTACTAATACGCTTGGCATTGATGTTCGCCAAAGAACCCAAAAACCTGCTTGCTTTACCCCCAGACTTCTCCTTCCGGCTCGTTTTTTAAATTGATCTTCGATTTTTGCTGCCAATTCGAGACTATTGTGCAAGTATGCTGTTTGGTACAAGCTAAAAAGTATATGTGAATCTGCTGATTCGGGATCAAAATCACCGTAAGTTTCTTCATAGTTCTCTTCAAGGAAAATTACTGAATTTTCCCTTTTTGCTACCTGGAGGTTTTGCTCCGATTTATGAAGGCCCATTACGTAGGTTTCGGTTCCATAAACTTTAGGATTTTGGGGCAGGGCATTGCAATGGATTGAGATGAACAAATCCGCTCCATTTCTGTTCGCTATCTGGGCTCTTTCTTCCAGCTCAATAAACGAATCATTATCCCGGGTATAGATAACCTCAACCCCCTTAATATTTTCTTTAATATACTGTCCGGTTTTCTTGGCAATAGCAAGTGCCAGCACTTTCTCCTTTGAAAACACACCATGAGTGCCTGGGTCATGACCACCATGACCTGCGTCAATAACTATTTTTTTCACTTTATTATCCCTTATTCCAACGGTACTAAAAGAGTTTAGCAAGATTATTGCTACTAGCAAAGGGATAAACACAATATTCTTCATCGGAATACTTTAGTTTGATCTATTAGAATAACTTTGTACAAATTTGTAAAATTTGACCCAAAAAGTAAAAGGCAGGTGAATATTTCGGGACATGAAATTCTTCGATTTGGGATTTTTTCCATATTCATATTCCTTTTTTTTAACAATTTTCAGGCCAAAGCGCAGGAAAATGATACAATTCCTGTTATTACACCCGATACCCTTCAAACAAATATACCACTTGATTCCATCCCCACGTCTATCGTTCCGGGAGATAGTACAGCCACTGATTCTACTTCAGTGGAACCTGCAGGTACAATATCCACAACCGTATTTTACAAATCACGTGATTCACTTAGCATGAATATGCGAAATAAAATTGTAAGCTTATATGGAAATTCAACCATTGATTACAAACCCATTGGGTTGGATGCTGAAGAAATAGAAATTGATTGGGGGGCAAACATTATTGATGCGCATGGTGTTCCGGATTCTTTAGGCAAAATGGTGGGAAAGCCTGTATTTCGTAGTGGGAATTCACACTACGAGACAAACAATATCCGTTACAATTTTAAAACAGAGAAAGCAGTAATATCCGGATTAGTCACACAGCAGGGAGAAGGATTTATACATGGAGCTGCTGTATATAAAAATGAAAAAGACGAACTCTATATCCCCTATACAAAATACACGACTTGCAACCTGTCAACCCCACATTTTTATATTGCCGCCAGGGATGTAAAGGCAATACCCGGGAATAAAATGGTAACCGGACCCTTCAATATGGTGATAAATGAAGTACCGACTCCATTGGGCTTCTTTTTTGGGATGTTTCCCGAACAAAACCAACGTGCATCGGGCCTGATTATCCCAAGTTATGGTGAGCAAAATCTGAAAGGATTTTACCTTGAAAATGGGGGCTATTTTATGGCCATTAATGATTATGTGAATCTGGGAATTACAGGAAGTATCTATTCCAAAGGAGGGTATGGTTTAAATGTTGGTTCTCAATACATCAAACGATATAAATACAATGGGAACTTTATCTTTAACCTGACAAAGCAAATTTTTTCAAATGATGCAGAATCAAATGAATCACTTGTAACAGATTTTCGTCTTAACTGGAGTCATACACCAAAAACAAAGGGTACAGGAAGATTTTCTGCACGTGTGAATGCTGCAACTTCCACATACAACCAGAACAATGTATTGAATAATATTGACCAGCAAATCAACGCTACCCTAAGCTCTAATGTATCTTATTCCAAAACTTTTAAAGGAACACCCATTAGTATGGGAGTAAATGCACGATTCAATCAGAACGTAGCAACGAAAAAAGTAGATTTATTACTACCTGAAGTTAGTATGAATGTACAAAACCTGTATCCATTTCAATCTAAAACAGGGAGTGGAAATAATTGGTATAATCGAATAACATTACGCTATACAATGAATGCCCTGAACCAGATAACCAACAGGATATCGGCAGATAGTATCGCTCCATTCGATCTGAACACTTTACCCAAATTGATAGAAAACGCAAAAAATGGAGTAAAACATGCGATCCCCATTAGTACCTCACTTAAAGCTTTCAAATACTTTACAATAAGCCCCGCACTTAATTACCAGGAATTGTGGTACTCCACGAAACTCGACTATAATTACAACTCTGAAACGGGAAAAATTGATACTGATACCATCCCCGGATTCAACAGGGTATATTCATACGGAGGAGGAGCATCAATGAATACCAGGGTTTATGGTACCTATTTTTTTAACAGGGAATATGGAATACAGGCAATTCGACATGTAATGACACCATCTATTGGTTATTCCAACCGACCGGATTTTGGCGAACCCAGATTTGATTATTATCAGGAAGTGCAAAGTGATGAGAGTGGTAACTCAATACTACTTCCGCGTTATGCCGGATATATTTATGGAACCCCCTCCAAAGGAAAATCAAGCTCTGTTTCATTAAGCCTTACCAACACGTTAGAAATTAAAACTCTAAGTAAGAAAGATACCACAGGTAAATCCTCGAAAGTAGCCCTGTTAAGGAATTTAGGCCTTGCAGCTTCCTACAACCTGGCTGCAGAAGCCTTTAAACTATCCAATATTTCAGCCAGGGCGACCACAACATTACTTAACAACAAAGAGGTGTTTGGAGGTAGTGCAGTAATGCAAAGTACAAATTTGAATCTTTCGGGGGGCGTTGATCCTTATGTTTGGATCCTTGACAGTATTGGGAATCCTGATGCTGAAGAACCAAAATACTACCAGCGTAAAATTGATAAGTTCGCTTGGAATAACGGAGATGGTCTTGGACGGTTTTCACAAATAACTTTTAACGTCAGGTCAGGCATACGCGCAAAACCACGAGACAGTAACGCTAATAAAAAATCTGGGTATGTTCCCAGTGATATGGACAGGCTACGGGCACGACTAATGGATAAATCTATAAGTTACCATGAACAGGTACTTATTGAAAACATTCTGGACAATCCGCAATACTACGTTGATTTCAATATTCCATGGAGCTTAAGTGTAAGCTATACTTTTAATTTTCGAAGAATAGGATTCCAGCAAGGAGATGTAACCCAGACGTTAAGATTTAATGGTGATTTGAGTATCACCCCAAAGTGGAAAATAACCTACACCTCTGGGTACGATTTCAAAGTAAAGGAATTTACGCAGACCCGTCTTGGAATTTTCAGGGATTTACACTGTTGGGAGTTAAATTTCAGTTGGGTTCCTTTTGGAAGATTTACATCTTATGATTTTTCGATACGTGCAAAGGCCTCCTTGCTACAGGACCTTAAGCTGAACAAGAGGCGGTCGTTTACAGATAACCTATTCTAAGAACCTAAAAGCCTAAAACTTTCCGAATTTCAGACTTAGGTTTATCGTCCATCCCAGCAGTTGCTCATCGGTGAGATTTGTAAGACTCAGACCTTGTACATATCGATAGCTGGCCCCCATACCCAAACGAAAGAACGGGGTAACATTAAATTCAAGATTAGCTCCGGGTTCTACCACCATAAAAGAAGACTTTTCAATTGTATAGTCGCTATCTGAAGTATTCTTGAAAAAATTTGGGTCAGTAACATACATACGGCCAATACCAAACACAATGGGAATTGTTAAGTGAACAACTTCTCTGGGAAAAATATTAAAACCAACGAGTAATCCTCCATATCCTCCATTCAGGTTTAGTTTTTTTGAAGATACCTCTCCCGTCAATTCAGTACCCGAAACTAACCCGTAGCCTGATAATCCCAGGATGAAAAATTTGTTGACTGTTACTCCTCCTGATGCGCCAATAAAAAGAGATGTAATATCATCTATAGGGGTCAGTTTCATATCAAAAGAACCGAACCCTTTAATTTCAGATCCCCCACTGAATATTGATTTGGCATCATCGGAATTATCCTGACCATACACCCATGGTGCCAGGAAAATCAAAAGTATTAGAATTGTATTTTTATTCATTGTGTTACTCTTTACTAATCAAAAAACATATTTTACAGAAAGTGATGTATCCCAGAAATTGGCATCTGTATATCGAAATCCAATAAATGTAAAATAGGGCTTCATATCCAACCCAATTGTAATCGGAGCGGTAAGAAACCGGTACTCTATCCCGATAATTCCATCCACACCCATCGCAAAATATGTCTGGTTTTCATAGTGAAACTCTCCGACGAAAGGATTTAATGAATCCAATACTTTGGTCTGATGTTCCTGGAATGCCAAATGGGCCCCTCCACCATAATAAAGGAAAAATGTCTCGTTTTTACTCAGGTTGAGAGGCTTGTTAAATTGAAAGGTTCCCGTTAATTGCATTCCTCCCTTTCTGCTTCCCAACAAAATCTCAAACGCCTGAACTTCATCAAAAAACTTTTTGTAGGTTAGGCCATAAGAACCGCCCATCCTAATCCCTGCAGAATTTAAATAGTATTGTGCGCTGGCCTGTATTGAGCAACTCAGGAGGGCAATAGTAAAAAAGGTTATTTGTAAATATTTCTTCATGTATGTGTATTTAACTAGTCAAACATCAATTCAATTTCGGCATTTGCAGAACGTACCTTCACCGAACCAATTATTTTATCACTTGTGGTATTTCCGGAAAGTGAAACAACATTTTCACTCTCTTTCAAATATTTTTTAGCCAATCCATCGATACCAATTAATTTAATACGATCTTCCTGGCCTTCCAGATACAAAAATGTGGAAACGTCTTTATCAAATTCTATTGATATTGGTGTATTGCTCCCTCTTATATCAATGGATGAAAATCCAGAACCAATTCTCCCCATTTTCAAATCACCATAGCTAAATTCCATACGGAAATCATCTGAAATAGTACCGATAATAATTTTAGAAAAAGTACTTGTACCCTGTATTACATCAGCCTTTTTTACAACAAACCGACGGTCGCTTCTTGAGTCAATTTTTAAAAATCCAGCTTCAGAAATATTTATTTCAGAAGAACTACTGAAAATTTCTCCATTCCCGATTATGGGAAAATCACATTCTGTGGCTTTTAATTCCAGGTTGGCATCCCTGATTGATTTTATATTCGCATTTCCAAAACTTAAATCCATTTGTAGTTGTGATAATTGTGCTGCATGTATATTTCCGTGTGACAGATCGATTTTTAATTTGCCCCAATAATCCTGGAAATATATGTCACCAAATTTGTTTTTAATTTCCAAATCAAAGCCTTCGGGAATATAAACTGTGTATTCAATCTTTAGCTTATTCTGGCTGAGTAATGTTTTAGAGTAATCCCCGATATTGTTCCACACTTCAGCGAAGAATCCCGAAGACCTGTCAAGGACTGTTTTTAACTCGAGATAACGGCTACTCTGGTTGAAATCAAAATCTACACGAGACATCATTCTATCTACATTTTTATCGTTCTTTCCCCAGGCTGTAATAACAATCTTTAAATTCAGGGAATCCTTGTCCCAGGTATTTATTACTATAGGACCGTACTTGTTAACAATTCTTATACTACCATCTTTTGGTACCAGAAATGATTTTGTAATGGTCTTTGAAAGGCTTGTATCTTCCTTGCCTCCGCCAACTGCCCCGAGGGCATAGCCAGTTATTAACCCGATTAACAGGGTGCTAAATGCTAAAACCTTCCTCATCCTCTTTATCTTCATTTGATTGGATATTATTCAGTATCTGTTCCAGTATTTGAAGTTTGATCCTGTAATTTTGAATCATAGCATTGATAACCTCTTCATTGTCAGCATTATCCATCAGGTCATTTTTTAGTTCTGAATATGCTGAATCCAGCATCTGAAATTCTGACTGAATCACAGGATCAAGCTGAACCTGGCTGGATGAAATGACATCGAACTTTTCCTTCACTAACCGACTGTAATAATATTCTGTTTCCGCCAACTCGGGGGAAATGTCTTTAAGTGAAATACCATCATCAAACCTACCGGAATTCGCTACTAATCGATATACTCCCACAGAAACAATAAATACAAGCGCAATTGATGCTGCGATACGCATGAGCGTTTTCCAATTCGAAAACCGTGGTTTCCTTTGATTTATCCCCTGAGAAATTGTTGGCCATAATTCATTGGCATCAAACGAATAATGATCGAATTTCTCTCGGTTTTTGTTGATATGGTTTTTTAACTCATCCATTATCTTCTTCTGCTAATACTCCGCGTATTTTACTTTTCGCTTTACTATACTGCGCTTTCGAAGCTGATTCTGTAATCGAAAGAATACCTCCTATCTCTTTATGATCATATCCCTCGAATAAATAGAGATTAAATACTGTTCTGCATCCTTCCGAAATTTTATCAAGTGCTCCAAGTATCCTGGCAGCTTCATGATTTATTATTTCCATGTCCTTTTCTTCATCATATGGTAACACCTCGTGTGCTTCCTCCAGTGGAGTAACCTCCAGTCGCTTTTTCCTTAGTGCATTAATACTTTTATTTACCACTATTCTTTTTATCCAGGCTGGAAATGTAATCTCACTTTCGAGCATATTAATTTTGGCAAAAGCTTCTATAAATGACTCCTGAAGAACATCTTTTGCATCCTCTTCATTGCCCATGATCCTTCTACTTGTGTTAAACATTGCATTAGCGAATAGTCTATAAAGCTCGTTTTGAGCCTGCCCGTCACCTTTCTTGCACCGCTTAACTAAATATTTATAAATAGTTTGCTCGCCCGGCTTCAATCTATTATTATCTTCATTCAAAAGACATATGGTTTTACTGAAGGTTTCCAATATGCATAAAATTGTATTAATTGCGTTGAATGGCAACCATTGTGGAATCCTTCTATCTTTACAAATATGGATTTAATTCGAAAATTATTTATCACCTTGTTGATAGTTGTTAATCAAGGAGTTGCAACTGCCCAGACACTCCACTACAAAGTTGTCTGGCGGGGGGATTCTGTGGGATATATCAAAACATATAAGTTTGACTCAGCAAATTTTGAAGTTTACAAAGTAAAAAGTCTAGTGACATTTTGGTTTTTTGGCCGGAGATCCATCAAAACTGAATATTCCGAAGTATTTCAAGATCAGAAACTAATTTCTGCGGAGGTAAGGTATTTCAAAGATGAGGAACTTCGCGAGAGGTGTTCCACAATATTAAAAAATTCACTATACCAGATTGAATTAAATGGAGATATACAACCACCAATCATGAATCCAATATATGTAACCACAACAACCTTATACTATTACAAACCTGATAGGGCCAAATCCGTTTATTCCGAACGATTTGGCGAAATGATGCCTCTCGAAGAAATAAACGATTCGGAAATAAGGATTGAAAAACCCAATGGCAGGTATAACGAATATACATTTGAAAACGGGATCTGTAAAAGAGTAAAAGTCGATAATTTTTTTGCCACCTTGTTTTTTGTTAGGATTGATGGGGAAAAAAGTAAAAATCTTTAACAGCATAACGAAAGCCGAAGAGGCACTCCCTTTGAATCACCCAAAGAAGGTTGTTATTTCAGGGTATAACTATTGTTTTGTGAGGACTGCAAAAAGTATTCGTGCATTTTCTGATTTTTGCCCTCACCAACGCGACTCCCTGAGCAATGGAAAGGTAACCGGTTTCGGTGAAATTGTCTGTCCGCTACACCACTATCGATTCAATTTGGAGCTTGGTGACGAATCGTCAAATCGATGTACAGGTATTCGGTTTTTAAAGGTCACCATTGATAATGACGGGGTCTTCTTAACCCCTTGATTCACCAACTATCAAAAGTTTTATTCAAATCCAATTCGATGTTTTGCACAAGAACCACTAATTATTATCTTTCGGGTTATAGATATACCTGATAGAAAATGATGAAAAAAATAATTCTGACAATTTTTGTAATCTCGCATGCTTTATCAAGTTATGGACAAGCAAATTTAAAATCACCTGAAGAATTTCTGGGCTACAAACTTGGTGACAGGTTTACAAGGCATCACCGAATCGTAGAATATTATAACTATGTAGCCTCCACAATGCCTAATGTAAAAGTTGAGCCATACGGAGAAACCAATGAGCATCGTCCACTGATTACCGGGATAATAACATCCCAGGATAATTTTAACCGACTTGATGAGATACGTTTAAACAACCTGAAAAGAGCAGGCATTGTAAACGGGGATCCCGTAAGTGAAAATATTGCAATTGTTTGGCTTAGCTATAACGTTCATGGCAACGAAGCTTCAAGTTCTGAGGCAACCATGCAAACTTTATACGAACTGGCGGACCCTTCTAATTCAAAAACACAAAAATGGTTGGAAAACACAGTTGTAATCCTTGACCCATGCATTAATCCCGATGGACGCGACCGCTATGCAAACTATTACAACCAATACGGCCCAATAACCCCCAATCCCGACCTGAACTCAAAAGAACATCGTGAACCCTGGCCGGGAGGACGTGCAAACCATTACCTTTTCGATCTGAACCGCGACTGGGCCTGGGTTACACAGGTGGAGTCAAGGCAGAGAATTGAACTTTATAATCAATGGATGCCCCACGTGCATGTTGATTTTCATGAGCAATATTTAAACAATCCATACTACTTTCCGCCGGCAGCACAGCCATACCATGAGATTATTACTCCCTGGCAAAATGAATTCCAGGAACTTATAGGAAAAAATCATGCGAAGTATTTTGACGAAAATGGATGGCTATATTTTACAAAAGAGGTATTTGACCTTTTTTATCCAGGCTATGGAGACACCTATCCAACCTACAATGGTGCCATAGGAATGACCTATGAAAAAGGAGGAGGAGGGCTCGCCGGACTCGCCGGTATGATGCAAAATGGAGATACGGTTACGCTTTATGATCGCTTATTGCACCACCATACCACAGGTCTTTCAACCGTGGAGGTCAGTTCGTTAAATGCAGATCGTCTTGTAAGTGAGTTTGGTATTTATTTCCAAAAAGCCAGAAGCAATCCCGGCGTAAAGTATAAGGCATACGTTATAAAAGGAACCAATCCTTCTTCAAAACTCACTGCTCTCACTACCTGGTTGTCACGACACAACATTGAATACGGGACCGCAACAAGTAGCAAAAAATTGATTGGATACAATTACCAGACAAAAAGAACGCAAAGTGTTGGCATAAGTGGTTCTGATATTGTTGTAAGTGCTTATCAGCCTAAGTCAAATTTCATAAATGCTTTGTTTGAGCCAGAATCAAAACTTGTGGATTCGTTAACATATGATATTACTGCATGGGCGGTACCTTATATTTTTGGACTTGAAGCATATGCACTCACTGACAGGCTGAACGTAACACCGGCAAAATCAGTGACGGAAAGCAATGTAATGGAAGGCACGGGTCCTGCCTATGCATACATCGGAAAATACGAGTCCCTTGAAGATGTGAAATGGCTTGCATGGTTGCTAAAACACAAAGTAAAAGTCCGGTCTGCTGAAAAGCCTTTTTCGATTGATGGGAAAAACTATGTTCCGGGTACAATTGTGGCGCTCAAGTGGGACAACGAACATTTAGATAATTTTGATAAAGTACTGGAAGAAGCGGCCAACCGGTTCAAAAAGAAAACAACCATAACACATTCGGGGCTGGTGAGCTCCGGTAAGGATTTTGGATCGGGAAATTATGAATTGATCAAGGCACCAAAAATTGCAGTGCTAGGTGGAAGCCAGGTCCGATCACTCGATTTTGGAGAAGTATGGTACTTTTTTGAACAGGACGTAGATTATCCAATTTCCGTTATTGACACCGAAAATTTTCGAAACCTGGACCTTTCTGATTATGATGTACTAGTTGTTCCCGGTGGATTATACAGGGTATTTAATGAATCAAAACGTAAAGATATCGTTGAGTGGGTCCGGAAAGGTGGGAGATTTGTTGTGATGAGTGGTGCACTACGGTCTTTCGCTGATACTGACCAGTTTGGATTGAAAAAAGTTGAAAGTGATGATGAGGACGAGGAGGAAGAGGATGCAGAAAAACGGATAAAATATGCAGATTCTGAACGTGAACGTATTTCTGACCGGATACCCGGAGCAATATACAGGGTAAAAATGGATGACAGCCACCCACTGGCGTTTGGTTATCCTTCTGAATATTATTCTCTTAAACTATCAGGTGTCCAATATGCATACCTGGAAGATGGCTGGAATGTGGGTGTCATTGAATCTGCATCTGATCATGTATCGGGATTTGTTGGATCTAAATTGAAACCAAAATTAGGGAAAACACTTGTATTTGGAGAAGAATCGATGGGTTCAGGATCGGTAATTTACATTGTGGATAATCTTCTATTCCGTGCCTTCTGGTATAATGGAAAACAAATATTTGGAAACGCAGTATTTATCAGGTAAGCTTGAAATATGCTTGTAATTGTTGGCTCTTACAACCCCGTGAAAAATGAGGCAGTAAAAAGTGCCTTTAAAAAAGTTTTTCCAAATGATTCAATTGAGATCATAAAATGTAAAGCGTCGTCAGGGGTAAATGACCAGCCCATGACGGATCAGGAAACATTAAAGGGTGCAGCTAACCGGTCATCCGATTGCAAATTACAACATCCCGGTGGATCGGTTGGTTATCGTGTCGATTGGAAAG
>CAZONK010000099.1:6090-12250 GCA_964581095.1 uncultured Roseivirgaceae bacterium | reverse complement strand
TAAACTTAAATATATTTTCTCAATCATTGTAAACCGACATAATGAAATATATCCCAAGGTCCGAACCAACATCAGGCATTTCGATCTCCAATGCCCTTTGATAAATAACTTCACGAAATCCGTTGCCCAGTGCGGTATGGACTGTCATTGCACAATCAATTATCTTTGAAGTCAATTCAGAATATTTATACTCTTCTTTAATCATAGTCAATCGTACAATCACACTAATCATCGTTCATCCCACAACTCCTCCACTGTATATCCCGAACCTTCCACTGCCCAAAACGTTCCGGTCACGTACCGGTAATGGCGGTCCATAGCAGCAATACTTGTCCTGTCATCTTCAGTTAAATGTATGTTTTGAGCTTCGAAATTAAGTTGCAAGCGACCGGGGTTCACAGATTTTGGAATAACAGAAGTTCCCCGGTCCATTGCCCAGGCAATCAATATTTGCGCGCTCGTACATCCGTGATTCTCAGCAATATTTACAATAACCGGATGATCTAGCATACCGGGTTCATTATCCTGTTTGATGGAATCTGCACGGTCGGGTGATCCAAGGGGTGAGTATGCGGTCAAAGGTATGCTATGACTTTTGCAATAATCCAGCAGCTCGTTTTGTTGTAGCAACGGGTGCATTTCCACCTGGTTCATTTCGGGTACAATCCTTGCAGTTTGCAGCAAGGTACCAATCTTTTTAATGCTGAAGTTTGATACCCCGATGTGATGTGTTTTTTGAGTATCCACACATGCTTCCATGGCTTGCCATGTCTCCGTAATGGGTACTTCATCGAGGGTTAGAAAATCAGCACCTGAAGTAGGAAAACTAACTCCATCCTTTAATACCACAGGCCAATGTACCAGGTATAAATCCAGATATTCGAGTTGCAAATCATCAAGGGTCTTTTGAAACGCAGGCATTACCTGGCCCTTTTTATGAGAACTGTTCCATAACTTGGAGGTAATCCAAAGGTCCTCTCGCTGCACATCCCCATCGCTGAAAGCATCATGAAATGCCTGCCCAATCTCTTTTTCATTCGCATAAATGGCAGCACAATCGATATGCCGGAATCCAATGCGAATAGCTTGCCGAACGGCATCGTAAACTTCACCGGTTTCCGATTTCCATGTGCCCAAGCCCAACAGGGGCATCTTATCTCCATTTTTGAATGTAATTGTCTTCATAGCTGGCAAGAAATTGTTGTAGGGTTAATTACGCATTTATTCATTTCAAATCAAAGCAAATAACCTACACATTTCAGTTATTGGAGAGGTTTTATTCATTTTTTGTTCTGCATCCAAATGATAATTATATTTGTTTATTATCGAAGAAAATTTAACAATACCCGAAAAAAGAGTTTGCCTTGAATGTGGTAACGAACTTCGTGGTCGAGCCGATCAAAAATTTTGCTCGGACATGTGCCGTAACAGCTATAACAATAAGGTCAACAGTCAGGTCAATAATTACGTAAGGAATGTGAACAATGCCTTAAAGCGGAATCGCCGTATATTAATGGAATTAAACCCGCGAGGGAAAATGAAAATTGAGAAGTCAAAACTTGTCGCTACCGGATTCAATTTTAATTACTACACTAATATTTATACTACCAAAAGCGGAAATGTATATTATTTCTGTTACGAACAGGGATATCTTGAGCTTGAAGGAGGGTACTACGCGTTGGTTGTAAAACAGGAATATATGTGACGTAGTGGAAGTGTAGTTATCAAATCTCAAAATTTTACAGAACTATCATCATGAATCCGATAACTTTGCTAAGCAAAAATAACCCATGATAATAGCCGGAAAAGAAGGTGTGTTGTATTGCGACAGCTTAACAAAATATATCCGGAGAAGGAGTATTGAAGTTGAGATTGGCGATGTACCACTTGGAGGAGCCCAACCTTTGCGTGTGCAATCAATGACTACAGTTGATACGATGGATACAAAGGGATCTGTGGCGCAGTCTATTCGAATGATTGAAGCGGGTAGTGAATATGTCCGCTTGACAGCACCCAGCCTTAACGAAGCTAGAAATCTTGAAAATATAAAGAAGGGACTTCGAAATCGGGGTTATAAAACACCTTTGATTGCTGACATTCATTTCACCCCCAATGCGGCGGAGCTTGCAGCTCGGATAGTAGAAAAAGTTCGAATAAATCCAGGTAATTTCGCTGACAGAAAAAGGTTCGAAGTGATTGAGTACACGGACAGTGGATACAACGAAGAGCTTGACAGAATCCGTGAGAAATTTGTACCACTGCTTCAAATTTGTAAAGAGTATGGCACAGCATTACGCATCGGGACAAATCACGGCTCGCTATCGGACCGGATCATGAGTCGATATGGTGATACACCCCTTGGGATGGTAGAATCTGCACTTGAATTTTTGCGAATTTGTGAGGATGAGAATTATTACCAGGTTGTACTTTCGATGAAAGCCAGTAACCCTCAGGTGATGGTGCAGGCATATAGAATGCTGGTGAACAGGATGGATGTAGAAGGATTGCGTCCTTACCCGTTGCACCTTGGTGTGACCGAGGCCGGCGAAGGGGAGGATGGCCGCATCAAATCTTCAATAGGCATTGGCACTTTATTGGAAGACGGATTGGGGGATACGATCAGGGTTTCTCTGACGGAAGAACCTGAGTTTGAAATTCCTGTTGCAAAAATGCTTGTTGACAGGTATGAAAATAGAGCTGATCACAACCCCATACCCTCAGTTGGTCATATTCCGATTGACCCTTATGTATATGAGCGCAGGGCTACCAAAACAATTGAGAATATAGGAGGCAAAAATGTACCACGTGTAATTGCTGATTTCGGTGCAAAAAATGAGATTAGTATAGAGGGTCTGGCTTCAATAGGTCATCGATACCTGCTATCATTTGATAAATGGGTAATGGATGAAATGGGTGCCGATTATATCTATTTTGGCGGAAATAAAATCAATTTCATGCTTCCAAACGGGTTGAAAGGAATTCTAGATTATAAAACGTGGAAGGGTGAAAAAGAACCATTTTACCCATTGATAGATGCCAACCTGTTTCTGAACAATTCTGAATTACATCCAGCACTTAATTTCATTCAATGCACACTTGCAGATTTGACGGATGAATTTCTTGATAAAATTAAAATGGACGATACAGTTGTACTGATCATTCAAACAAGAAACCGACATGCAATGGCTGAAATAAGGAGAACGTTTTTCGTTTTAATAGAAAATGATATCGATACACCCGTTATGATCCGGGCAGATTATTCAACCGAATCAGAAGATAAGTTTCAGATCGAAGCCTCTACCGATTCAGGTGCATTATTTCTCGACGGGATGGGGGATGGGATCTGGCTATCATACCAAGATCCTCAACATGATAAAGCGATGGCAGTTTCTAATAGTACTTCCTTTGGTATATTACAGGCATCCCGCACCAGGATCACCCGTACTGAATATATATCATGCCCATCTTGTGGGCGTACGCTTTTTGATCTGCAGGAAACTACAGCGAAAATCCGAAATCGGACAGATCATTTGAAGGGTGTAAAGATTGCCATTATGGGATGCATTGTAAATGGACCAGGTGAAATGGCGGATGCTGATTACGGCTATGTTGGTGCCGGACCTGACAAAATCACACTTTATAAAGGAAAAGAGGTTGTGAAGAAAGGAGTACCGTTTATTGATGCCGTGGATGAACTTATTGATTTAATTAAAAATGGGGGTGACTGGGTTGATCCCTGAGTGACCGCAAAAATGATTGAAATGGAAGAAGACAAAAAGAATACAGTAAAAGAATATTTTAGTTTAGGTGAAGTCGGCAGATACATCCTCAGAATATTTGGGAAGAAGGATCCCAATGCTCCTAAAAGCATCAACCTAAAGCTAATGCATGGTATTAACAGGATAACCATTGTGATATTTGTTCTGGCTATTTTGTTTTTTATTATGAAGAAAGTTTTGTATTAGTTGCTTAACCGGATAAGCAGTTTAAATAGTGTTAAAATTAGTAAATACAAATTTGCTACATTTGTTTAATGAATATTGAGACTTACCGTGAATACTGTATTTCCAAGCAGGCAGTAACCGAAGAATTCCCCTTTGATAGCGAAACCCTTGTTTTTAAAGTTGCCGGTAAGATGTTTGCCTTAACAGATGTAGAAATATTTGAAAGTATAAACCTGAAGTGTGATCCCGAAGAAGCCCTGGTATTACGTGAAAAGTACCCTGAGATAATCCCAGGCTGGCATATGAATAAGAAACACTGGAACACTGTTTCTGTCACCGGATCGTTGCCAGATCAAATGCTAAATAAGTTAATTGATAACTCCTATTCACTTGTTATAAAGGGGTTACCTTCAAGAGTCCGTAAGGAATTGAATCTGGGGTAAAGGAATGTAACTGAAATAATCTACACCTCAATACGTTGTTTACAGAGTAGTATTGGGTATTAAATTCACTAAAATTTGCATAACATACACTAAAAATTTTAACTTCGGGTAATTTCTTTATGAGATCAGGGGGTAAATTATATATTTATGGCATTGCACTAGCAGCTATTTCGTTGTATTCCTGCAACGACAAGTTGATATGTCCTGCCTATACAAGTTATTTCGTTTTGGATAACTCCAATGCTATCATGGTAGCTTCAGCTAAAAGAGGAGATTTCCCTGATGCATCCTATTTGCTTTACGAAAACAAGCTTCGTGATAGTTATTTTACATACATGGGCGAAGATTCAATGCCCCGCAGGGATATGCGCGTTGCCAGAAAGGATCAGTATGGAATTATTCAAAAACGTACATTTTTAAGTAAAAGAAATAACCTTGGGATGATACCCATGGATGTGGTAATCCCTGAGGCTGATGATTCACTCAAATTTGCAGGTGATCAACAACTGCTTACCGAACTTGATATTGTTGATTCAACTGCAGTTGACACAGCCACTGTTATAGGGAAGACGTATAAATATAACCTCGATCAAAAATACTATCTATGGTACCTTCGTAACAAGCTTGTCTGGAAAGATGAACTCGAAAAACAAAAGGCTGAGGAGGAGGCAGAGTCCAAATCGGGTGACGCTGTAGAGGGCGGTGAGGAAACTGCACTTAAAGAAGGATTTTTCAAGCGCACGTTTGGGAATCTATTTAAGAAAAAGGAAAAGGAAGTTGACCCTGCAACTATCAAGCCTGAGGAACCAGCCAAAGAGGAAGATGACCCCGATGGATTCTGAAAATCAGTTTTGAATTATGAGCTTCGGGTTTCGGGTTAAACCACAATATTTACGATACGATTCGGTACTACTATCACCTTCTTAGGTTGTTTTCCTTCTGTCCACTTCTGAATTACTTCATTTAAAAGTACCTGCTTTTCAATGTCCTCTACTGGCATGTCTGTTGCAAACTTAATTTTTGTGCGCATTTTTCCATTAACTGAAACAGGGTACTCATAGGTGTCATCTTCCAGGTATTGTTCATCATATATTGGAAAATTTCTTTTTGTAACAGAACCTTCATTTCCAAGTTTATTCCAGAGTTCTTCACACATATGTGGTGCAAATGGTGAAAGGCTGATTACTAACGGCTCTAAAACAGAGCGTTTCCTGCATTTAAGAGAAGTTAACTCATTTGTGCAAATCATAAAAGCACTTACGGCGGTGTTAAATGAATAACGCTCAATATCATCCTGGATTTTTTTAACAGTTCGGTGCGTAATCTTGAGTTCATCAAGGGTGGCTTCTTCATTAGTAACTTCAAAATCATCGTTGGTATGAAACAGGTTCCAGAACTTTCTTAAAAATTTATAAACACCGTCAATTCCGTTGGTATTCCAGGGTTTACTTTGTTCCAATGGTCCCAGAAACATTTCATAAAGACGGAATGTGTCAGCTCCGTACTTTTCAATTATTGCATCAGGAGTGACCACATTAAGTAACGATTTCGACATTTTTTCAATTTCAGAACCACAAACATATTTTCCATCCTCAAGGATAAAATCTACTTCTTCATTGTTTTGCCGGCGTGACTTTTTAAAAGCTTCAAGGTCAAGAATATCATCATTCACAATGTTTACATCAACGTGAATTGCATCTGTTTTGTGTTCATTTCTAAGTTTATAGGATACATAAGTATTTGTTCCCTTGATTCGATATACAAAATTTGATC
>CAZONK010000099.1:0-5990 GCA_964581095.1 uncultured Roseivirgaceae bacterium | reverse complement strand
ATTGGTTCGCCCCAATACCTTTGCCGGGTAAATACCCAATCGCGTAATTTGTAATTAATGGAAGCATATCCAATATCCTCCTTTTCCATCCTGGACACGATCTCCTCCTTAAATTTCCTGCTGTCCATTCCATTGTATTCACCGGAATTGAGCATTTTGCCATCTCCCGGATAAGCTTCAGGGAGATCATCTGTAGAATTACCGCTGGGAGAAATTACTTCACGAATTTCAATATCAAATTTTTGAGCAAACTCAAAGTCACGCTGGTCTCCCCCGGGAACTGCCATTATTGCCCCTGTTCCATATGAAATCAAAACGTAGTCAGAGATCCAGACTGGTATTTTCTCCTGACTGATTGGATTTATTGCATAAGCCCCGGTAAATATTCCCGTCTTTGATTTATCAAGATCCGAACGCTCCAGATCGCTTTTTTGACTTGCGACGAGAATGTATTCTTCAACCGCATCCTTTTGATGGTCAGTCGTTATTTGATCTACCAGGGGATGTTCAGGTGCCAGCACCATGTAGGTAACACCATAAATTGTATCGGGTCTTGTTGTAAACACTTTCAGTTTTTCATCAAAACCAGCTACAGGGAAGTTAATTTCCGCACCTAAAGAACGGCCAATCCAGTTTCGCTGAGATGATTTAATTGATTCAGGCCAGTCAAGTCCTTCAAGGTCATCCATGAGACGATCGGCATATTTGGTAATGCGAAGCATCCATTGCTTCATAGGTTTCCTGACCACAGGATAACCACCCCTTTCAGATAACCCACCAATTACTTCTTCATTTGCCAACACGGTTCCCAGCTCAGGACACCAGTTGACCATGATGTTGTCCTGGTAAGCAAGACGTTGGCCATTAATAAACTGTTCCTTTTCTGTTCCATTCAAATTTTCAGGAATATCAAGTTCCGAAATTGGGCGTGCTTTGTCAATTTCCTTGTCGTAAAAACTATTGAATAACTTCAAAAATATCCATTGGGTCCATTTGTAATAGTCCTGGTCACTTGTCCTGACTTCCTTTGACCAGTCATAAGAAAATCCAAGGATGCTCAACTGCTCTTTAAACCTTTCGATATTTTCGCTTGTGGTAATGGCAGGATGTTTACCGGTTTTAATGGCATACTGTTCGGCTGGAAGGCCAAACGAATCGAAACCCATTGGGTGCAATACATTGAAACCTTTCAATGTTTTATATCGTGAAACAATATCCGTAGCAATGTATCCTAGCGGATGACCTACATGAAGCCCTTTACCGGACGGATAGGGGAACATATCCAAAACATAATATTTCGGTTTGTCAGGATCCTCCGGAGTTTTGTAGATATCCTCATCCTTCCAAATTTTTTGCCACTTTTTCTCTGTTTCTATAAAACTATAGTCTGCCATTGATATCAAATGATGCTTGCAATTTTAAAATAAAGTGCAAAGGTAAATATTCAATTGAATTATCAATTGTCAACTATAAATAATTGGTTCGCTCAGTTCGTAAAAAAGTCGAATATATTCCCCAAAGTGCTACTATCTGCCCTGTAGATTTCGGTATAGGTGCATTGGGTACAGGATACTGTTGTAAATTTTTTATTTTGGACATCAAATATTTTTGCAAAAAACCCTCCTGTGGCCCGAAACTCATCGGTTTCATATTGACGATTCCCACATTTAGGGCAAGTGTAGTTGGCGTGTTCCATATTGAAGTTAGCTGGTTGTTGCTTTCACAAATATAAAATCAGGGTAGAGTAATTAATCCTTCCATGAAAGTTACGGCCTTTCCCTTGATAAAAACTCGGCCATCTTTTAATTCGCAGTACAGATTTCCACCTCTTTCTGACAATTGCTGAGCGTGAAATGCGGTTTTGCCAAGTTTTTCAGACCAATAGGGGACAAGTGTAGAGTGTGCTGATCCAGTTACCGGGTCTTCATTTACACCTGCCCGTGGTGCAAAAAAACGTGACACAAAATCTACTTTGTTGCCTTTTGAAGTAGCAATGACACCTACTACATCCAGCATAGATAATATATGAAAGTCCGGGGTAAGATTGGTGATTGCCTCCTCATTTTCGAATACAGCCATCATATCACGAGATTTCCATGCATCAACGGGATCTGCACCCAATCCTAATATTAGCTCTTTAGGAGCTTCAATTTGCTTTGGCATCCATGAAGGGAAATCCATTTTCAGAAATTCTCCTTCCCGTTTTACTTTTAACAGGCCGCTTTGAGTTTTAAATACAATCTCTTCATGGGGAAATTTCATGTGATGGAATAAAACGTGCGCAGAAGCAAGGGTGGCATGACCGCAAAGATCAATTTCAAATTCCGGAGTAAACCACCTGAGGTGAAAATTTCCACTATTTACTTTAACAAAAAATGCAGTTTCAGATAAATTATTTTCTTTAGCTATATTTTGCATTTCATCATCTGTTAACCATTTTTCCAAAGGACAAACGGCTGCCGGATTTCCGCTAAATAGATTATCTGTAAATGCATCAACCTGGTACATGGGGAGTTTCATAATTTAACTTTTAATGTATTACTCTTTCAGTTTTCAGTTTTCAGTCCTCAGTCCTCAATTTTGCCCACTGCCCACTGCCCGCTGGAGACTGGTAATTGGGTACTTCTTATTCCGGATTGATGTACTTATCAAGATCATTCACATAGTTCCTGAAAGCAATAATTCCTTTTTTTGTTATTTTACAAGAAGTAACGGGCCTTTTTTTACGGAATCTTTTGGTAATGGTGATGTAACCGGCCTTTTCCAGCTTATCGAGCTGAACACTCAGGTTTCCGGATGTGGCATTGGTCTTTTCTTTTAAAAATGTAAATTCTGCAAACTCCACACTCACTAAAATGGAAATGATGGCCAGCCTTAACTGCGAATGAAGCAGGGGATCAAGTGCATTAAAATGTGACATCCTTCACTTTATATTTTAACATATAGCCTGGAATCAGATAGCCGGTTAGCACTGAAATGCCATTGACCAGCAAGATATATTCATTGTCAATAATAAATGACAGGATTGCAAACAACCAAAACAAAATTCCACCTGCAATGAGTGGTTTGAATTTCAAAATAGCGCCCGACATAAATGTAGCATATCCGGTAAACAGCAGGATAACTGGCATTCCTTTATTATCGGTAAATATCAGAAGGATTGTCAATGAAATAATAAACCCCATCCAGACCATCATATACAATCTGTCAGCATACGTTGTTAATTTGGCTTTTTTGCCAATGATTGTCCCATATATTATTGAAACTATCATTGCGGGTAATGTGATTGCCCAGGCATATTCGGGATGTTCCATATCCGTGAATTTCAATAATAAAAAATGACCAATACTCGCTGTAAAAATAATCCATCCCCAAAGCAGAAGATGGAAACTGCTCTGCCTGAAATTAACCTGGGCCTGGTTGATCATACTTACAATGATGTCGAGGCTTTCTTTGTTAGATAATTCTTTTTGTTCCTTTTCCATTTCTACTATAAATTATTTTGATGATGTTTTATTCAGGTTCATTTCCAGAAACTTGTGCCATTGTTCGCCATCCCTTGAAAACTCACCAAATTCATTCCATGTTGTACTGTCAAAAGTCATTGTATAGCGTACCGTACCACCGGGGGTAGCAAAAGACCAGATAAACTTACCCTCTTCAAAATATCCTTCTGCGTCTGTAGATTCCCCCGAAGCAAGATAAGAACGAATCGAATACTTTTCAATTTCAGGCAAGTAAGTAAATAAAGCAAGTGCGTTAAATTTCACATCGCGTGATATCGGATCCATTCCAGTACCCTCCACCAACAGTACCGTACCGTTTAGTTTTCTTACTATTTCCTCATGTTGGGTGAATTCATTCTTTGTACCGTCAGGACTCATTGCCCATCCTGAGCCTTCCCAGGTACCTTCCAGGTCTTGCAAATTGCTCATTTTTTCAATTTTAATCATGGCTGGCTCCTGGCCAAAGACATTGGTAAAAATGAACGAGATTACCACAATTATTTTTATTGTTTTCATAATAAATAAAGTTATATAATTAATAAGTTTATAATATAAACTAAAATTTATTAAAAAAGTTGCATTTTATACAAAGTATTTCCTACTGGGTTTAATAAATACGGGCCTGGTTCTTATCAGGTTTAATTTGGTATTACTTTTGAAGAGATGAAAAATCAAATTTTTATTTGGATACTAATTCTGGTAAGCATACCGGGTTGTACTGATGAGAAGCAGAAGTTGCTGAATTTAATGGAAGAAGGAAACCTGCAGCTTGATATGGGGAACTATCATGATGCCATCGATATCTACAATGAAGCACTGGAAATTCAGGAGGCCTACTTATCAGCGCTGAACAACAGGGGAGTGGCATGGCAAAAGCTGGGGGAATATGAGGCGGCAAACGATGACTACTCCAAAGCCATTGAGCTTGACAGAGAATATTTTGATGCTTATTTCAACAGGGTTTTGTTATCAATGGATTTCCACCAATACTACAAAGCAATGGAAGACCTTAATTACCTTGAAGTATTAACTCCCGATTCGTCCCGTGTTCATTTCAGCATGGGACTGGTGCAAACTCAATTGAGAGAATATGATGATGCTGTTGAAGCTTTTAACAAAGCAAGTATTCTCGATCCGGACAATGCCGAAATTTTGATTAACAGGGGTACACTATACTATTATAAACACGACTACAAACTTGCTGAAAATGATCTGCAAAATGCGATATTGCTTGACCCTGAAATACCAGAGGCATATAATGCGTTTGCTTTGCTGCAGGCCTCCCTTGGCAAGCTTGATAGTGCTCTAAATACAATAAAAAAGGCAATTTTACTCGATGCAAATAATCCTTACACCCTTAATAATCGTGGTTATATTTATATGAGGATGGATAATCTGGAAGCAGCGACAGAAGACATTGACAGGAGTTTACAACTGGATCCTGATAATGCATGGGCGTATAAAAACAAGGGAATAATTTATTTAAAGAAAGGCCAGTTAGAGCAAGCAATTTCCTTACTAAATCAGTCTGCAAATAAAGATGACTTCGTGGAATTGGTGCATTTCCATCTTGGAGAGGCGTATAGACTAACCGGTGATTTGAAAGGAGCATGTATGGCTTACAAAAAATCAGCTAACAATTTTGAAAAAGAAGGAGTGGAAGCTTACAGTAGTTACTGTACCGGCTATTGAAAAAACTTTTTCGGAGGTACTACAAAAATAGAAAATCCTACAAAAAAAGATTGATTAACATTGTTATTGATGACTTTTGAATTCTTATAATCAGGGGTATCAGATAATGAGAAATTCAGATTTGATCTCAAACCTGCGTCAACACTTATCCAGACGAAATCATATATTTCCCTTTCGTATGTGACAAGATGACGAATTTCGGTATTGTTCAGATATCCGGTATCTCCATCTCTGAATTTAATATTGTAGGTTGACCCTTTTACTTCTGAAGACAGGTAGATAAAGTTTTTTTGATCCAGCGTGGAATAGCGCAGTTTTATTCTCAATGGTAAAATCGATTCAATGCCAAAATGCTTAGTGAACGTTTGATTGTACGACAACAATGGGAATAGCGAAAGTTTACCAAAATTCTCGGAATACCCGATACCAACAGCATATGATAGAAAAGGTGTTTTTTTCCAACCAATCATCGGGGCAATTGAATATTTCAGATAATCTTTTGTTGGGGCATTATGGGCACCATAATCACCATTGAGAGATGCACTTGCACGCATTAAAAAGTAAACATTTCCACGCATGGGTTTAATAAGGTACAACGAAGTACCCAACTGTTTCAGGTTCTTATTTTCCAGGTTTTGATAAAATGATAGTGATTCACGAGCCTGGTCATCAAAAAATACATCTTCAACCCTATATTTAAATCCCATTGCAATTTTAAGTCCGTCTCTATTTAGTAATGGGGCCTTAAATTTGATTTCGCGTCTTCTTACAGCCTTAATTTGTCCTAATGCA
>CAZONK010000098.1:0-12260 GCA_964581095.1 uncultured Roseivirgaceae bacterium | reverse complement strand
AACAGATCATACGTTTTTGTTGTATCAGAAATATCAAAGGTATATTCGATTTCCTGGTATGCCTTCCATGTTCTGTTCGGAAAATCCCTGTTTACTTCATAAACTCTTGCTGAATCGCAACTCAGAAATATAATAAGGGGGAGAAAAGCAATTAATTTTCTCATTCAGGCAGGTTAATTGTTTTTGTGTTTGTTCCTGTTTTTGTTTCGATTTCGATTCCTCCTTTTCGACCTTTTGGTCAATTTATTTTTGTACTTTTTATCAAGTCGTTCAAGATCGCTATTGATGGCCTGTGCTATTTCAATTTTTGAATCAGTATTTTCACTTAGGTCGGCAGGTTTTTCACCTTCCTTGTTCATCTCGAGAATTTCATTTACCCTGGTAGTACTGATAGGATACCAATTATTATCTTTTTCAAAGCTAAACCACATGATCTTTCGAAAGATATCCGTTTTCTGCAAAACGGCTTCTCCTCTTTCTGTTAAAAGAGGATCCTCAATGGAAGGGATATCCTTCAGGGATTCCATGTAAGTTTCCAACTCGTAATTCAGGCAACATTTGAGTCTTCCACATTGTCCTGATAATTTAGATGGGTTGAGTGATAAATTTTGGTATCGCGCTGCACTGGTTGAGACTGATTTGAAATCAGTAAGCCATGTAGAGCAACATAATTCCCTTCCGCAGGACCCAACACCGCCAAGAAGTCCGGCCTCCTGTCGTAAACTTATCTGGCGCATTTCGATCCTAATCTTGAATTCGAAAGCTAGTAATTTGATAAGTTCCCGAAAATCAACTCGCTCGTCTGCAGAATAAAAAAAAGTAGCTTTTGTTTTATCTGCCTGAAACTCTACATCTGATAGTTTCATTTTCAGTTTAAGGTCGTTGATGATTTCCCGGGCTCTAAACAGTGTAGGAATTTCCCTGTTTTTTATTGTTTCATATTTCTCAACATCATTCGGACTTGCTTTTCTATATATCTGTCTGATACTATCATTGTTTTCTACTCCTTTTTTCCGCATCTGCAGCCTGACCAGTTCGCCGGTAAGGGCTACAAATCCCATGTGGTGTCCATTGGGTACATCCACAATTACAGGGTCTCCACATGTAATATCAAGGTTGATTAAATTACGATAGAACTCCTTTTTACCACCTTTAAATCTGATTTCCGCAACATCAAAGGACTCTGATGAAGGCAAGTCCATGTCTGACAACCAGTCGAAATTATTCATTTTGTTGCACCCACCGGTCATACATCCCCCATTCTGCTTACATCCGGCAGCAATTTGCAAATCCCCAGAAGTACAAGAGGTGCAGTTCATTGAATTTTTTTTTATTTGTTTTAAAGTGCTAATTTCAAAAATACAAATACCAATCCTAATAAGTTATAACAGTGAAAGTATATCCTGTCCTATATCTTTCCTGAATTGCATCCCATCCCACTGAATCTTACGGATGCTGTTGTACCCTTTATCAATTGCCTCCAAAACTGATCCGGCCCTTCCGGTTACAGCCAATACTCGTCCACCATTTGTTTTTACTAATTGATCCTGCCTGATTGTTCCTGCATGGAAAACGAGGTCATCGGATGCTTGATCCAACCCGGTAATTGTTTGTCCTTTATCGTAGGCTCCTGGATATCCCTCTGATGCCAGAACAATAGTAACCGTTGTATCCTTACTGGTTTCGAGTTGTATTTTGTCGAGCGTACCATTTGCAGCAGCTGCCAATAACTCCACAAAGTCATTTTCAATTCGCGGGAGTACCGCCTGGGTTTCCGGATCACCCATGCGAACATTATATTCAATCACAAAAGGATCACCGTCAACATTCATAAGTCCGATGAAAATAAATCCTTTGTAGGGTATATTATCTTGCTTTAGTCCGTCGATGGTTGGTACTATAATCCGTTCTTCAACTTTCTTTCGAAATTCCTCGTCAAAGAAAGGAACCGGTGAAACGGCACCCATGCCACCTGTATTTGGTCCGTTGTCTCCTTCTCCAATACGTTTGTAATCTTTGGCTTCCGGTAAAATAACGTAATTTTCACCATCAGAGAGCACAAAGACAGATACTTCAATCCCTTCAAGATAATCTTCTATCAATACCCTTGCGCTGGCATCACCAAATTTTTTGTCAAGAAGCATTTCTTTCAGGGCCTCTTCTGCTATCTCGTGATTGGTAGCGATTATCACTCCTTTTCCTGCTGCGAGACCATCGGCTTTGAGAACGATGGGTAGTATTTTTGTTCTTAAATAAGCAATTCCATCTGCTATTGTATCGGCAGTAAAAGTCTTTGATGTAGCTGCAGGTATATTAAATTTGTTAAGGAATTCTTTTGAAAAATGTTTTGATCCTTCGAGGCGTGCACCACTTTTGCCCGGTCCAATAATCATCAGGTCATCAGGTATTTCATTGTGTGAAATAAGAAAATCAACCAAACCTTTTACCAATGGATCTTCAGGGCCAACCACTACCATCGAAATATTTTTATCACAGATAAAATCGGCAATCTCTATAAAATCATTGACACCGATGCTGACATTGGTAGCAATGGAGGCGGACCCCGCGTTTCCAGGTGCTACATAAAGGTTTTCTGTTTGCGGACTTTGACTGATTTTCCAGGCCAGTGAGTGTTCTCTTCCTCCTGACCCCAATACGAGAATATTCATAATGATAAGTTAGTACGAAGTGCAAATTAATTAGGAATAATTTCAGGTTGAACCTGGGGTTGGAATATTTTTATTTTTATTGAGCGTGTTCACATAGGAATTTAATTCGAACCAAACGAATCTCTTCTTCAGAATAATCTTCATTATCCTCGTCTTCAAATGCTACTTCGATATTGTCGGTTTCCGCATTCATAAAATATTCATAAAGGTCATCCATTTTTTCGTCCTCAATAACCTGATCGATATAATAATCAAGATTGAGTTTTGTGCCTGCCGAAACTATGCTTTCAATTTCTTCAAGAAGGTCATCCATTGAAAGGGATTTGGAATCAGCAATTTCTTCCAGGTCCAATTTTTTATCAACCTGTTGAATAATGAATACCTTGTTTCTTGATTTATTAACAGAAGATTTTATCCTGACATCGAAAGCTGTTGTGATCTCATTTTCATCAACGTACTTATCAATTAACTCAATAAAAGGTTCTCCAAATTTTGCTGCTTTATTTTTTCCCACACCAACAACTTCTTCAAGCTCTTCCATGGTTGTTGGATATGTTGTTGCCATCTCTTCCAGGGAAGGATCCTGAAAAATTACATACGGAGGGTAAGATTTTTCTTTAGCTACCTGTTTTCTTAAATGCTTCAACAATTCGAATAAGGCCACATCATGTACCTTTCCAACCATAACAGGCTTATCGTTTATCTCCTGGTCTTCATCCAGATTCGTAAAGTCATGGTCCTTGGTTAGTGTTACAGCATAAGGATCAACTAAGAATTCTTCCCCCTTTTTGGAGATTTTCAGGACTCCGATTTGGTCTATGTCTTTGGACAGGAAATTCATCAGGAGAGATTGGCGCACAACCGATCTCCATAATTCGACGGAATCGTCTGAACCTTTCCCAAAAACAGGTAATTGATCATGCTTGTAACTTTTCACATACTGATCGTCTAACCCATGAATTACATTAGCAATATGATCAATCCCGAAACGCTCATCAGTTGTCTTGACAGTTTCGATGACAGTCATTACATAACTTTCGCCTTCAAACTTATCTTTAGGTTTGAGACAATTATCACAAAATCCACAGTCCGTATCCTTGATTTCTCCAAAATAGTGAAGTAGTTGGCGCACCCTGCAAACAGAGGATTCAGAGTAGGACGCCATTTCCTGTAAGAGTACCCGTGCATTTTCGCGCTCAGCTACTGTTTTGTCTTTGTGAAATTTTTCAAGTTTATCAATGTCTTTCTGGCTGTAGAACATCAGGCAGTTACCTTCAAGTCCATCACGCCCTGCCCGTCCAGTTTCCTGATAATAACCCTCCAGGGACTTAGGTACATCATAATGAATTACAAAGCGTACATCGGGTTTATCAATACCCATACCAAATGCAATGGTGGCAACAATCACATCTACTTCTTCATTTAGGAAGTCATCCTGGTTTTTCATTCGGACATTCGACTCCAAACCTGCATGATACGGTGCTGTTTTTATGTCATTTACATTTAAAAAGCTTGCAATTTCATTTACTTTTTTCCTACTAAGGCAATAAATTATCCCCGATTTACCCTTGTTGCTTTTTATGTATTTTATCAGCTGCTTTTTTGTGTCTTGTTTTGGACGAACTTCATAATATAGATTTTCTCTATAAAATGAAGTTTGATATAATTTCGCATCATACATATTAAGGTTCTTGACTATATCCTGCTGCACTTTGGGAGTTGCAGTAGCTGTAAGTGCGATTATTGGCAATTTATTATTTAGCTGTTCCAGTATATCCCGTATCCTTCTATATTCTGGCCGAAAATCATGTCCCCATTCAGAAATACAGTGTGCTTCATCAATAGCAACAAAAGAAATAGTGGCTTGTTTTAAAAATTCAACATTGTCCTCTTTTGTCAGCGACTCAGGGGCAACATACAAGAGTTTAACCTCCTTGGCAAGTGTCCCTTGTTTCACACGGTTCATCTCCGTTTTATTGAGAGTGGAGTTTAGAAATTGTGCATTTATACCAAAAGCATTGAGCTGATCCACTTGATTTTTCATTAAGGCGATCAGTGGCGATATCACGATGGTAGTGCCATCCATCATTACTGCAGGAAGTTGATAGCATAATGACTTACCTGCTCCTGTGGGCATAATTACAAAGCTGTCGTTGCCATTCAGAACGTTTACTATGATTTCCTCCTGTACGCCCCTGAATTGGTCGTAACCAAATACTTCCTTTAATGTCTTTCTGACATCCCTTTCCTGGATCATCAACATTACTTCATCTTCCCTCCTTTAATCCTTAAATAACTATGTTTGCAGTATCGTTTCACAAAATATTCTGTGTCTCAAATGAAATTAATAAAAATTTATGAAAAACAGGTGGTTGAAAGTGAATGGATTGAAATAATTTCGATGTTGGATATTCAGTAGATTCAATAATCAGCTAATACAATAATTAGAACTTTAAATAGTACAAAATATATGAATAGTAATAATTACCTTGTGATTATGGCAGGGGGAAAAGGAACGAGGTTCTGGCCCGCCAGTCGTCAGAATTATCCAAAACAGTTCAATGATATCCTGGGAACAGGAAGAACATTGTTGCAACAAACTGTAGACAGGTTTAAGAATGTTTGTCCAATTAAAAACATTTATGTTGTCACAAATAAATCCTACAAACATATCATCGAGGAGCAATTACCGGGGTTTAATGAGCACCAGATTCTCCTGGAGCCGACACAGCGAAATACAGCTCCATGTATAGCATATGCCAGTTATAAAATTGGTTCTAATAATCCTGATGCACGCATTGTAGTGTCACCATCAGATCATGCTATATTTAACGAGGATGAATTTGAGAAAATTATTATTGCATCCCTCAAGGAGGCAAATGACGATAAACTAATTACACTTGGAATAAAACCTACCCGCCCTGAAACAGGATATGGATATATCCAGTACCTGGATGATGATTCATTTTTGAAAAAGGTTAAGACATTTACAGAAAAGCCAAAGCTTGATCTTGCAAAGAAATTTGTTGAGAGTGGTGATTTTGTCTGGAATGCTGGAATATTCATATGGAATGCAAAGGCAATTAAAAGTGCATTCAAACGATATCTACCCGATGTTGACGAAACTTTCGAATCCATTTCACCAGTTTTTTACACAAAGAACGAGCAGGACAAAGTTGATATAGCCTATTCTCACTGCAAAAGCATATCCATTGATTATAGCATAATGGAAAATGCAAAAAATGTGTATGTTGCACTGGGTGCCTTTGGATGGTCTGACATTGGCTCATGGAATTCATTGTATGAGTATTCTGATAAGAATAGCGATGGGAATGTTATCGATGGAAATGCGATGGTGTACGACAGCAAGAATTGTATAATAAAAACATCTAAAGAAAAATTAATCATTGTTGAAGGCCTTGAAGATTTTCTTGTAGCTGAATATGGGAATGCAATGATCATCTGTAAAAAGGACCACGAAAGCAGGTTCAGAGAATTCATTAAGGACGTAAAGAAGAAGAAAGGAGAAGAATATCTCTAGCAGGCCGTCTAATGATTTTTGGTTTATCCCTGACGCTGACGGATCGCTTCGTAAAGAGCTACTCCGGTTGCAACAGAAACATTTAGTGATCCGATTTTTCCGTTGATAGGAATTTTTCCCCGATCGTCAGAAATCTTTAGATACTCTTCAGAAATGCCGTTTTCCTCCGCACCAACAATAATTGCGATAGGCATTTTCATATCAATTTCGTTGATTCTCTTTTCAGCTTTTTCAGTACAGGCAATGATTTTCAGTCCGTTGTCTTTTAAATTAAGAAGATCCTTTTTGAGGTTGGGGCTTCGTGCTATCCGTAGATAGTTAAGGGCACCTGCTGAAGTTTTTACAGCATCACTACTGATTAACGCACCCCCTTTCTCCGGTACAATAATACCATGAGCTCCGGCACACTCAGCGGTTCTTGCAATAGCACCAAAATTTCTAACATCTGTAATTCTGTCAAGAACCAGTAACAGTGGTGACTCCCCCGATTCATATGCAGATGATATAATATGATCAATTGATGTGTAGTTAATGGGGGAAATATATGCGACAGAACCCTGATGATTCTTACGTGTGACCCTGTTTAATTTTTCAATGGGTACTTGTGAATAGGGTATTTTTCGGGCATTAATCAACGAAATCAATTCAGAAGTCAGCTCGTTCCTGACATTTTTCTGGATCAGAACTTTCTCAATTTCTTTGTCAGCAATGATGGCTTCAATAATTGACCGTGTTCCGTAAATAAATTCCTGGCTGCTGCTATTCATAGTTCTTTTTGACCTTTTCTCCAAAGGTCGATGGCCTTGTACCATACTTGCTGATAACTTTCTCTTCGGAGCAAAACGTAATGATCATTCGTGAATATACTTCTGGCTTTTATAAAGGTGAAATTAATTCGGGGTAACTGGTTTGTACGCTCATAAATCCATTCTTCGCGAGAACCATCACGAAGCACCTCATCGGGCGGACCATAAATAATATAAATCATTCCTTTGTCGGTCTTCCATCCTTGTTTATAGGTGGTAAAAATGCTGTTGGCAAGCAATACCCTCTTATAATACTCTTTAATGACTTTTCTCGCTCTCTCCGAAGACTTAGTGACTTCTATCCAGTAGGAATCAAATGCTTTTTTCTTGTCCGGATTGTCAAGGAGCTTGACCATCTCAGAGCGTGTGGTAAAATAGGTGAGCGATTTAACCAAATCCTCATATGTACCCTGTTTCGGAAATGGCTTATTTTCTATTCTGAAGGCAAGGCCGTTTACTCCGGTGGTGTCGTATTGCGTAAAGTATAATCCTGGATTAGGGATTGTAATATGAGCTCGTGATTGGACACTGAACAGTGAATCAATTGAAAGGGACTTAATAACGGTAGATCCTGACTGGATAAATGGAGGATCTGCAACTTTAAAATCACTTCCATAGGTATAAATAAAAAGTGTCGAATCAGCCGTCTTCAGGTTTACCAGATCGAAGCGTTCATTGGTATTCATGTAATTCCTGAAAAACGGGTAAGGTCTTTCAGGTCGCTTCATTACAATTCCACTATTAGTAGTTTTTTGTTCAGGATCCACATTAATGTCAAAATAGAAATCATTCCCGGTCACTTTATTTAATATTTTAATTACCAATAATTTTTTATGAGCGGAATTACTGATATCAAATTTGAAATAGTGGCTGTTCAAATCAGTGAATTCCCGGAACTGAAACAAGTCTACAGTATCGGGAGCAAGTTTGATCTCTTCTGCATAGCCATTCAAATACCCGTAAAGGGTAATAAGGTCCTGGATACGTGTTCGGTCTTCATTTATAGTCAATTTTAAAAATAACAGGGTGGTATCTTTAAAATTGATCACTTTATAATTCATTCTTAGTTCGGCATCGAGGTCGTAGTAGTGCCGCAGGTTTTTGCTGAAAAAACTACCCTGGCTGAAGGACTTATGTGCCCCAATTCCAACCATGATGATCATAAGTAATATCCAAATTCTTAATTTCATACTTATAGCTAGCAACATGCAATTATAAATGGCTCCGTCAAATTTCTTAAATATTGCGTTATTTTTGCCTCGCTTTGTCATTTATTATCATTACAAGCAATGTCCGTTTATACAACAGAAATCACATCAGACAAAATCACATCGGATAATCCGCTTCACCAACGACTGTTAAAAGCCTATTACCTGGCAAAACCCTTTATAAAAGGAGATTTACTCGAAGTGGGGTGTGGAGAAGGTAGAGGAGTAGAGTTACTGGCTCCGGCAAGTGATTCCTATGTTGCACTCGATAAAATTGGTGATGTAATTAATAAATTACAAAATAAACATCCTTCAGTACGATTTATCCATACAAATGTACCACCATTGGAGAACCTGGATGATAATTCATTTGATGTTATTGTCAGTTTCCAGGTGATTGAGCACATAAAAAATGACAAGTACTTTTTGGAAGAAATTTTCCGCGTTTTAAAACCCGGTGGCGTTGCACTGATAACTACACCAAATAAAATTAAATCCCTCACCAGAAACCCCTGGCATATTCGTGAATATACAGCGGGGGAACTATCAAACCTGGCAAATCCGGTTTTTGATGAAGTAGATATGAAAGGTATTACGGGTAGTAGTCGTGTGTGGGAATATTATGAAGAGAATGAAAAAGCAGTAAAGAAGATTACACGCTTTGATGTATTCAATCTTCAATACCGTTTGCCTGCGACAATTTTACGGATGCCCTATGACCTGCTCAACAGGATCAATAGAAACAACCTTCAAAAAACAGACAATGAACTAGTCGCTTCTATAAATCTTGATGATTATCATCTTTCAGATGATCCGGCATCGAGTCTTGATTTGTTTGGCATTTTAAGAAAAAAATAATCTGGATGTCATCAATTTTGCAAGATCAACTAAACTATCTGAAGCGACTGAAAGCCCTGGCTGACACCGGGATGGTGTATTCAAAGGAGCCCTACGATCTTGAAAGGTATGAAGAAATTAAAAAGATCAGTTTGCAATTAATGAGCGAAGTGACGGAGATGCCACTCGAAACCATAACATCTTTTTATGGTCCTCAAAAAGATTATCCCACTCCCAAAGTAGATATACGAGGAATTGTTTTAAACGATCAGGGAGAGGTATTGATGGTGAAAGAACAGGTCGACGGTAATTGGTCCATCCCAGGTGGCTGGGCTGACATTGGCTATACACCTTCAGAGGTTATTCAAAAAGAAATTAAGGAAGAAACCGGCCTGGATGTAACAGTAGAAAAACTTTTGGCTGTCTATGATAAAAAGTGCCACGACCACCCACCCCAAGCGCACTACGTTTATAAAATTGTGTTTTTTTGCAAGTTAACGGGAGGAGAAATAAATAAATCATTTGATATACTGGATGTAGATTATTTCCCTGTAGACAAGCTACCACCAATAAGTAAAGACAGGATACTGGACGAACAAATCAGGGAGCTTGTTGCACTTATTCAGTCTGGAAGCAACGAAGTACTTTTCGACTGAACCCGAGAACGTCATACTCTGGCCTGGCCGGGGTGTCCCCATGTTTTTGGAACTCCATAGCTAGGGATTATGGGGCCAAACCCGATGACGATATCCTATTTTTTTAGCGAGGGACAGTTCCTTGACAAAATACTTTATAGATGCTTGATCTAACTATTTTACCTTTAGAATACACCTGAGTCAATTCATGTAAGGGAATTATGAACACTAATATTCTGCAAGTAACTTGGTTCATTAAACTCCACCGGTTACAAAGTATTAAATCTGTTAAATAACCCAAATGAAATGAAAAATGTAAGATTTCCCCTGGTAGTAATTTCTTTTTTGTTACTGGGATTTAGCCTTCAGGCTCAGAACAAGGATTCATTGTTTGTCCGCCAAAACTATGAAAAACACATTTATGATATTCCCATGCGTGACGGGGTTAAACTTCACACGATTGTGTATTCACCCATTGAAAAAGGGAAATATCCATTCATGATGAAACGAACTTGTTATAGCATCGGACCTTATGGAGAAAATGATTATCCAAACCTGGTAGGACCATCAAAATATATGATGCATGACAAATATATATTCGTTTACCAGGATGTTCGTGGCAGGTACATGTCGGAAGGGTTATGGACCAACATGACCCCGAATATCCCAGGAAACAATCCTAAAAACAAAAAAGATGTCGATGAAAGCTCGGATACATTTGATACCATCGACTGGTTATTAAAAAACTTAAAGAACAATAATGGGAAGGTCGGAATGTGGGGGATTTCATACCCGGGTTTTTATACGGCAGCAGCCATACCCGATGCACATCCCGCACTGGCAGCTTCATCACCCCAGGCACCAATCTCTGATTTCTTTTTTGATGACTTTCATCACCAGGGTGCTTACCTCGAGAGCTATACATTTGCATATCCCGTATTTGGTTACCAGAAAGATAGCCTGACAACAAAAGGCTGGTTTGGGGATCATTTTATCAGGACAGATTCAAAAAACGGGTATGAATTTTTCCTTGAGTTAGGTCCTTTAAAAAATGTTGGTAAGTATTATAAAGAGGACAATTTTTTCTGGAATGAAACAATCGAACATCCCAATTATGATGAGTTCTGGCAAAAACGGAGCATTCTTCCACATTTGAACGATGTTAAACACGCCGTAATGACAGTGGGTGGGTGGTTTGATGCCGAAGATCTTTATGGGCCGCTCAACATCTATAAAACACTGGAGAAAAATAACCCCGGGATGAAGAGCAATACGATTGTGATGGGGCCATGGAGCCATGGTGACTGGGCGCGGGAACTCGGTTACCAGGCTGTAAATGATATCTATTTTGGTGATAGTATTTCAACTTTCTATCAAACCGAGATCGAACGTAAGTTTTTCGGTTATCATTTGAAGGGAGTAGGTTCAATGGACCTTCCAGAGGCGTATTTATTTGATACTGGTACAAAAGAATGGGAGAAATTTGATATCTGGCCCCCGCAGGTTCCTGCCACCAAATTGTATTTTGGTGAAAAGGGACAGCTATCAGTTAATAAACCTCTCGATGACAAAGCAGTATTTGCATATGTCAGCGATCCGGCAAAACCTGTTCCTTACCGATCTGTAGTTGAACCCGTCACCTTCACTCCTCGCAGGTTTATGTCTGATGATCAACGGCATGCATCCACAAGACCTGATGTATTGACTTTTCAAACGGAATTGCTCACAGAGGATATTACACTGGCCGGAGAAATTATGGCCAAACTTAAAGTTTCTATGACCGGATCTGACGCTGACTTTGTGGTGAAGCTGATCGATGTGTATCCCCAGGATGAACCCTCAACCAAAGTAACTCCTAAAAATGTGGTAATGGGCGGCTATCAGCAACTAGTCCGTAGTGAGGTATTCCGTGGCCGGTTCAGAAATAGTTTTGAAACCCCCGAACCATTTGTTCCCGGCGAGCCTACAGACGTATCTTTTCCTTTGCAGGATTTGTTACACACGTTTAAAACAGGCCATAAGATCATGATCCAGATCCACAGCACATGGTTCCCATATATCGACCGCAATCCGCAGAAATATGTAGATAATATCTACAAAGCGGATGAGGAAGATTTTATCAAGTCAACCATCAGCGTGTACGGATCTTCTGTGGTTGAGATAGGAGGGGATGTGGTAATGAAAGGAAAGCTGGAGGCGAAGTAGCTCTATTTGGTTGCCACGAATGTACGAATCGAGGTGTATCCCAAATATTCAAAAAGAGTGTATATAACCACCTAGTTGTCGTAGGAAGTCATGGCATGACTGCTATCAACAGACACATCACCATATTAGTCATTGTATTTTGCCCCAGCCATCTACTTCTTCCTCTCAAATACAAACTCACTACCGGCTTCATTTGAACCAAAAGGCCCTTGCTTGGGCTCGGGCCTGACAAGTATCACGTACTCTTTGATATCATTGATGGTAAGCAACTGATCGGGGCCACCATCGCTCCGCAACGCTTCAAGAAGTTTTGATGCAAAAGGGGAATTCATGCCGGGTGTTCCATCGGGCACGTATTC
>CAZONK010000097.1:0-12291 GCA_964581095.1 uncultured Roseivirgaceae bacterium | reverse complement strand
TCAATAGTATCCGAATCCTTCGAAGAAATATCACCTGACTCCCCCGAAGGTAATGGCCCTGCAATTTTAACTGTTTCTTCTTCCCCAGACTCAGTAACATTTTCTATCAGTTCTCCCGCACTGCTTTCAACTTCGTTGCTTTCGTCTGTTGACTTTTCGGAAACTACTTCCAATTTAGTTTCCTCGGATTGATCACCAGAACTTACAACCACATCTGTTGAATATTCAATTTTGTTGCCTTCAATAGTATCCGAATCTTTTGTAGAAATTTCACTTGACTCCCCGGAAGGTAATGACTCTTCAATTTTAACTGTTTCTTCTTCCCCAGACGCAGTAACATTTTCTATCAGTTCCCCCGCGCTGCTTTCAACTTCGTTGCTTTCGTCTGTTACCTTCCCGGAAACTACTTCTGATTTAGTTTCCTCAGATTGATCACCAGAACTTGCAACCGCATCTGTTGAAAATTCAATTTGCTTATCTTCGTTACTACCTGTAACATCACTATCTGCATTCTCACTAGTAGAAATTTCTTTTCCCTCGAGGGTGTCACCGACTTCTATTTCGTCGATTTCACTGGCATCTTCTCCAGTTTCGGAGAAATCGTCACTTAAGGGTGCTGATGTATCATTCGTGGTAATTTCACCAGCAGTATTTCGGGAAATCTTTAGATCAGCATCTCCATCTTCAACTTCAACTTCAGTATCAGAATTCTCTACATCCTTAGAAATTGTATCCTGGATCTCAGCCTCAGTGTTATTTACATTTGCAGTCGACTCCGTTTCCTCTTCGGCGGTCGATTCGAATTCAACTATAGATTCATCCCTTTCAACCGGACTCTGTTCTTCCTCTTTGGTATTATTAACATCGGTTTCTTCCGGTTCATTTTTCAATGATTTGGGTTCAGTACCTCCTTCAGGAGTCTCTGAAGAAAACAACTCATTCGCTTGAGTGTCTTCCAAATTAGTGCGCTCGTTAGCCATTATGCTTAATCATTCTATGCCAAATACAAAAATAACAAATATCAGTTTAACCGAGGGTCTGTTGGGTAATTTGAAAACATTTCGTACTTCCCTCCCATTGCCTTTAGAACTTGCTTCCACAATACCTCTGAATCTGTTTGCAATAATTCATCGGCTGACAGGCCATTGGTAACAATCCAACTGTTTTCATTTATTTCATTTTCAAGTTGTCCGACTCCCCAGCCTGAATAACCAATAAAAAACCGAAATCCAGACTCATCTAGTTGTCCGCCATCAATTAAAATTTTAAGTTCTTCAAAATTACCACCCCAGAAAAGACCATCTGCAATTTCTACTCCACCATCGAATTCATCTCCCCGATGCAAAAAATGTAGTGAGTCTTGCTGGACAGGTCCTCCTAAAAATACTTCCGGGTTAAAATCAGAGCTAACATCAATAAATTCATTTAAACGCCCATTGGTAGATTTATTAAGTACAAAACCAAAAGTGCCCTCATCATTATGTTCACAGAGTAAAATAACAGTACGTTTAAAATTTGGGTCCGGGAGGTACGGTTCCGAAATCAGTAATCCTCCTCTTGAAGGTTCTGCTTTGTTTTTAAATTTAAAATAAATGTCGACCATATATGTAATTAATGTAAAGTTGATTTAATTGGCAGAGATGTCAAAACCTTACTTTCAATTATATTCAGTTCTTCCAATCGTTTATATGTATCTTCTTTGTCAAAATAATTAAGCGCCATTTCCACAAAAATGTTTCCATGCTTTGCTTCTGATGTCCACAGCCCTTTATAAAACTCTTTTATCGGACCTTCGTCCAGGGCATCGGCAACCAATTTGAACCGTTCAGCCCCACGGCATTCAATAATTGAAGCCAGAAGCAGCCTGTCCAGAAATCGCTCTTCTCTTCCTGAACGGCAATACCCAAGTAATTGTTTTACATACATATCTTTGGGTATTTCATGATTGAGTTTTATCCCCCTGGATTCCATTACTTTATAAACATCCCTGAAATGTTCCATCTCTTCAACAGCAGTATCTATCAAATCCGGCAAAATTTCTGTTCTGTCAGGATATTTTGCAACAAAACTCAAAGCCATCGCCGAAGCTTTCCTTTCACAATCGGCATGATCCTGCAAAAATGAATCAAAATCAGCCATTACTGTTTCCAGCCATTCTGGTGAGCTTTCTGTTACGAGATCAATACTCAATTTCATTTCGTCTAACTATAATAATTAATAGGTACTTCCACGATTAAAAATACAAATTCATTCTAAATTTGATTCTTGCTTTTATTTGCGAGTCATGAAAATAAATGTTGAAGAATTAAGGAGCGAATATAAAGGAGAATATTTGGATGTCACCAATGTAAATGCATCTCCTTTTCTTCAGTTTGAAAAATGGTTTAATCAATCTGTTGATTCCGAGATTGAAGACCCGAACGCAATGATCGCATCCACTGTCGATAATTTTGGAATGCCCAGTACACGCACAGTGCTCCTGAAAGCATTTGATTCCAAGGGTTTTGTATTTTATACAAATTATGAAAGCAGGAAGTCAAAAGAACTGGAATACAATCCTAAAATTGCCCTGCTTTTTCCATGGTTTCCATTAAGCAGGCAGTTGATCATCCAGGGTGAGGTAGAAAAGGTTTCAAAAATGGAATCTGTGAAATACTTCCTTTCCAGGCCGTTTGGTAGTCAGCTTGGAGCCTGGGTTTCGCATCAGAGTCAAATCATTTCTTCAAGAAATATTCTTGAAATGCAATTACGAGAGATGAAAGAAAAATTTAAAAAAGGCAAGATCCCGCTTCCCGACAACTGGGGTGGCTATCGGGTAAAACCCGTTTTTTTCGAATTCTGGCAAGGACAACCGAACAGGCTGCATGATCGCATCTCTTATTCACTTCAGCCGGATGGAACATGGAAGATTGAACGGCTGGCACCTTGAAGGATACCTTCAATATTTATTTTGAAAGGTATGCCTATCCTAAAACATTGATCCCGACATATCCATCGAAATCATTAGGGATGTGTGTTGTCATACCGTCTTTCAACGAAACAGAATTACAAGCCTCACTTGAAAGTTTAAATAACTGCATTCTTCCCAATTGTGATGTAGAAATAATAGTTCTTATCAATGAACCACAGAACGCATCCGTAATGGTTTCTGCACAAAATAGGAAGAGTTACGATAAAGCTATTGTATGGTCACAGGGTGTCAACAGGCCCGGGCTTACTTTTCATGTTTTATGTGTAAAGGATATCCCGGAAAAAAAACATGGAGTTGGGTTTGCAAGGAAAATAGGAATGGATGAAGCATGCAGAAGGCTCCATTTCAATCAAAATCTTAAGGCTGGTATCATCGTTGCGTTTGATGCAGACAGTACATGCAGTTCAAATTATCTTGTCGAAATAGAACAACACTTTGCACAATTCAGAAGCTGTCCGGGTGTATCAATTTATTTTGAACATCAAATTCATGAGATTGAGGACAGCCACATTCGAGAGGGAATTGTACAATATGAACTACATCTGAGATACCTGATCCAGGCACACCGATTTGCTGGATTCCACAATGCATTTTATACAGTTGGTTCCAGTATGGCCATTCGGGCAGATGCTTATATTAAAGCAGGTGGAATGAACACCCGAAAAGCCGGTGAAGATTTTTACTTTTTGCACCGAATTATCACAATGGGAAACTTTATGGAATTAAACACTCCGGTCATTTATCCATCCTCCAGGGAATCAGACAGGGTACCTTTTGGCACTGGCCGTGCCATGCTTCATTGGTCCGGTAAGAATCTCCAGCTAAGACTAACATCAAATCCAGAAACATTCATTGCCTTGAAAACATTCCTTTCTAAATCCATACGCTCATTGACTTTTGAAGAAATAATGCAGGATTTGCATGAATGCATCAAAACTTTTCTAATCCAGGATCAATTTGAAGGGAAATGGGAAAAGATAGTAACTGAGACTAAAACCAAAGAATCCTTTCGTAAAAGGTTTTTTGGATATTTCGATGCATTTAAAATACTGAAATTTATGCACCATTGCCGCGAATACTATTTTGATGACATACCCGTGACTGATGCTGCACAATGGCTTTTGGAACACCATTTCAAGATTGATCAACCACCAAATAGTTCAGAAGAATTATTAAGCGTATTTAGAAAAATTGATCGGGGAGTTGTTATTTCAAATCGAAAAGATTGCTGACCCCAATAAATTTATTGGCGGTAAACCCTTCAGCATATTTTACACCAATTGACAGGCCAAAATCTATTGCGCGGGCTTCAATTGCTTCAAGATACCCTTTAGAAGAAATGTACGTGTCAGGTTTGTTTGTATCCGGGTCAAAGAATTGGGACTTGAATTTTTTAATAGAACCAATTTTTTTCTCCCAGGATTCGGTAACATCCACAACAAAATCTGGTTGAATGTACCAACTCTGGATATAATGATAGAGAACTTTGGGTCTCCATGGCTCCTGGCCCTGATCATTGTACTGGGTTTTAATTTTTGATAATCCAGCTAAAAAAAATGCATTCTTTACGATTGCAGCACCCCGACCATGATCAGGATGACGATCATTTACTGCATTGGCCAGAACAATTTCCGGTTTATATTGACGGATTTTCTGAACAATACTGATTTGGTTCTCTTTATTATCTTCAAAAAAACCATCTTCCATTCCCAGGTTATCCCTCACTGCTAATCCAAGATACTCAGAGGATGCTGTGGCTTCTTCTAACCGCAGTTGTGCATTTCCACGAGTTCCTAACTCTCCCATTGTTAAGTCAACAACTCCAATTTTATAACCATCCTTAATATGCTTTGCCAATGTTCCGGAGCAACTCAGCTCGGTATCATCAGGATGTGCTGCAAATGCAAGAATATCCAGCTTTGTGTTTTCCAAAATCAATAAAATTAAAAATTGGTTACCTCCGTACCGGAACCTGTTCTGTAACGGAGGTAACCCCAAATATATTTAAATTAAATCCGTTTACGTGGTTGCAACAGTTTCCATTTCTTTGGAAACCAGGAATTTCTCCGCATCCAAAGCTCCCATACAACCCGTACCGGCTGCAGTAATTGCCTGTCTGTAAACTTTATCTGCTGCATCACCTGTTGCAAACACACCTTCAACATTGGTTTTAGAAGTTCCTTTTTCAATCTGAATATACCCAACATTATCAAGTTCGAGGTACTCCTTGAATATATCAGTATTAGGTTTATGCCCAATTGCGAGGAAAAACCCTTTTACAGGAAGATCCGTTACTTCATTGGTTTTATTATTTCTGATCCTCAAGCCTTCTACTTCATCAGTTCCCAGGACTTCTTCAACCTCAGTATTCCAGTGAATTTTTATATTGGGAGTATTAAATACCCTGTCCTGCATTATCTTAGAAGCCCGAAAAACATCGCGGCGAACCAATAGATGTACTGTGGGAACGAGATTTGCAAGGTATGTTGCCTCTTCAGCCGCAGAATCACCTCCACCAACCATTGCAACTTCCATCCCTTTATAAAAGAATCCATCGCAAACAGCACACGCGGTCACGCCCTTTCCTTTTAAACGGGTCTCGGATTCAAGCCCGAGGTATTGGGCACTGGCACCGGTTGAAATAATTACCGCTTCCGCAGTTATTTCATGTTTTTCATCAATAATCACTTTATGAGGATAACCAGAGAAATCAACAGCAGTTGCCAGGCCGAACCTTATCTCAGTCCCAAATCTTTCCGCCTGTTTTTGTAAATCGGCCATCATCTGCGGACCATTGATCCCCTCGGGATAACCTGGAAAATTTTCCACATCATTTGTGGTTGTAAGCTGTCCACCCGGTTCCCCTCCGGTATAAAGCACAGGTTTAAGATTTGCCCTTGCTGCATAAATCGCAGCTGTATATCCAGCAGGTCCTGATCCTATGATCAATACCTTCACATTTTCTGTTGTCATTTCAGCACTCATTGTTATAAAATTTATTATGATTTTTACAAGTTGCAAAATTACAACTTATACAAATAAAAAAAGTCTCATCTGAGACTCATCTATAACAATACTAACCCAAATAAGGTTTCAATGATTTGCTGCGAGAGGTATGCCTTAACCGGCGGATAGCCTTTTCCTTAATCTGCCTTACCCTTTCCCTTGTAAGGCTAAATTTTTCACCAATTTCTTCCAGTGTTAAAGAGTGAGTACCGTTGAGCCCGAAATATAGTGAGATAACATCGGCTTCCCGTTGTGTAAGTGTGCTTAATGCACGTTGTACTTCCCTTCTCAGGGAATCGGACATTAATCTGGAATCAGGTTTTATTTCATTATTATTTTCCAGCACATCCAGAAGGCTATTTCCCTCACCTGAAACAAAAGGTGCATCCATGGATATATGCCTTCCTGAAATTTTCATGGTATCCACTACTTCAGAAATGGTCACATCCAACACCTCTGCCAGCTCTTCGGGTGAAGGTTCGCGCTCAAATTTTTGTTCAAGCTCAGAGAAAGTCCTTGAAATTTTATTTAAGGAACCCACTCTGTTAAGTGGCAATCGAACAATTCGGGATTGCTCAGCTAATGCCTGAAGTATTGATTGTCGTATCCACCAAACCGCATAGGAAATAAATTTAAATCCCCGTGTTTCATCAAAACGCTGTCCGGCTTTAATCAATCCCAGGTTGCCTTCATTAATGAGATCTCCAAGTGATAATCCCTGGTTCTGGTATTGTTTTGCGACGGAAACAACAAATCGAAGATTAGCTTTTGTGAGTTTTTCAAGCGCTAAATGATCCCCTTCCCTGATTCGTTTGGCAAGTTCAACTTCTTCATCAGGTATCAGCAGTTCTACTTTACCAATCTCCTGGAGATACTTGTCTAATGACTGACTCTCCCTGTTGGTGATCTGCTTACTTATCTTAAGTTGTCTCATTCAGCCAATTACAAGCATAAATTTAGCTTTATGCAGCCTGCTTTTTGTTTGGGTTTTTGGGGAATTTAAAACAATAAAATGTTAAAAATAGCCACGACTCAAACAAATATATTGTAATTGTCTAAATAACCTGATTTTTTTAGCTTTTTTCTGGTTTTGGTAATAGTACTTTCCTTGAGAGTCTGAGTTTTCCAGTTTTACTATCTTTCCCTACCAGCTTAACGGGAATTTCTTCCCCTACTTCAAGTACTCCATCCATTTTTTCGATACGCTCCCATTTGATTTCAGAGATATGTAGGAGCGCTTCCTTTCCTGGCATAAACTCTATAAATGCTCCGAAGGGCACTACAGATTTTACAACACCTGTATAAGTCTCACCGATTTCAGGAACAGCCACAATATTTTTAATTCTGCCAAGAGCATCGTCCATTGATACTTTGTCGCTGGAAAATACAGAGACTTTACCCGCATTTTCGGTTTCTTCGATGATCACAGTTGCTCCGGTTTCTTTTTGGATTTCCTGAACAATTTTACCGCCCGGTCCTATAACAGCACCTATCATGTCTTTATCGATAGTAAGGACGGTACACCGAGGTGCATTGGGTTTAAGGTCAGCCCGAGGTTTGTCAAGGGCTTTTTTCATCTCATTCAGGATGTGAAGCCTTCCTTCTTTCGCTTGTGTCAGTGCTTTACCAAGCACTTCATACGACAAACCGTCAATCTTGATATCCATCTGACAAGCGGTTATACCTTTTTCAGTACCTGTAACTTTGAAATCCATATCACCAAGGTGATCTTCATCTCCAAGGATATCTGACAATATTGCATAACGGCCATTCTTGCCAGGTTCAGAAATCATCCCCATCGCAATTCCTGAAACAGGACTGGTGATTTGTATTCCTGCATCCATTAAAGACAGACAACCTGCACATACTGTAGCCATAGATGATGAACCGTTTGATTCGAGTACATCTGATACTATACGAATTGTGTAAGGGCTGTCGTCTTCCTGAGGAAGCACATTTTTAAGTGCCCTGTACGCCAGATTACCATGACCTATTTCCCGCCTTCCCGGGCCACGATTAGGCCTGGCTTCACCGGTAGAAAAAGCAGGGAAGTTGTAATGAAGCATAAACTTGTTATAGCCGCTAAAAACTGCACCGTCAACCATCTGCTCGTCAAGTTTAGTTCCCAGGGTTACGGTTGAAAGAGACTGCGTTTCTCCACGAGTGAAAACTGCCGACCCATGAGGGGTTGGCAAATATCCTGCTTCTGCCCAAATCGGACGAATTTCATTAAGTTGTCTTCCATCCATCCGCACATTCGTGTCCAGTACGAGATTTCTGGCAGCTTCCTTTTCAACTTTCTTAATATAACTTTTAATCAAATCAATGTCCGCTTCTTCATCTTCCTCATATTTGGAGAGGTATTCATCCTTAATAACCGACAGTTCCTCAGAGCGCTCCTTTTTTATATTGATGTGGTTACTGAACACTCCATACAATTTGTCATATAAGGCATCCTTTATTTCCTTCATAAAGGATTCATCCTCTTCATTTTCGATGTGCTCCCTGTTAACAGTTCCAATTTCTTCGGCTAACTCAATCTGGGCCTGACACTGTAATTTTATTGCCTCATGTGCAACTTTCAGGCCATCCAACAAAACATCTTCACCAACTTCTTTCATCTGACCTTCTACCATCATGATATCGTCAATTGTGGCTGCAACCATAATGTCGAAATCAGATTCCTGATTTTGTTGTAAAGTTGGATTTACAATCATTTCTCCATTGACCCGGGCTACTCTTACTTCAGATATTGGGCCCTTGAAGGGTATGTCAGAAATAGTTAACGCCGCTGATGCAGCCAGGGCAGCCATTGAATCAGGTAATATGTTCTCATCATGAGAAATAAGTGTTATCATCACCTGGATTTCGCTGTAATAATCTTTTGGGAATAGTGGTCGAAGAGCCCTGTCAACGAGTCGGCAAATTAATATTTCGTGTTCTGATAACCTGGCTTCCCTTTTTAAAAATCCTCCTGGAATTTTTCCGGAAGAAGCGAATTTTTCCTGGTAATCAACAGACAATGGAAGAAAATCAGCACCTTCCCTGGCATATCCGGGAGATACTACTGTTGCCAGTAGCATGGTGTCACCCTGTCGAACGACTACGGAACCATCCGCTTGCTTTGCCAGTTTACCTGTTTCAATTATTATCTCTTTACCATCACTGTGTGTGATTGTTTTTGTCTTAAAATTTGGTAGCATAAATGTATTTTTCTAATGAATTTGAATCTAACCCTGCAGATAGAATAAAATGACAAGGCATTTCAAAACAGGGAACCCCATTGAGCTCCCAGTTTAATTTATTTTCTAATGTTTAATTCTTTTATTATGGACCGATATCTCTCAATATCTTTTTTGTTCAGATAATCAAGCAACCTTCTTCGCTTACCTACTAGTCTCAACAATCCCTGTTGTGTGGAAAAGTCTTTCTTATTGTTCTTTAAGTGACCTGTAAGGTGATTAATTCGGTGGGTAAAAAGTGCAATTTGAGATTCAGGGGATCCTGTATCTGTTTTTGACTTTAACCGACCATGATTTTCAAATAGCTTCTGCTTTTGTTCAGTTGTTAAATACATGCTTAGTCAAAGATTATTATTTCAAATAGTTACCTGCTTTTGAAGCGATTTTCAAAAAGCAAGCGCAAAGGTAGAAATACAATTACAGATTAGCAAGTTACGCTTGAATTGAAGGTGATGGATTTTTTGAAAACTTCTTCTTGAAGTTATCAAACACTACAAGATAAAAGTCAAGTTCAAGTATTCGTGCATCTTTTCTTGCCTGAATAAGGGTAAATATACCAATAGGCAAGAGAATAATATTAGCAATCCAGCCTGCTAAAACCGGATCCATCATATTTTGTCGTGCCTGTTTTTCGGCAAGCATACCCGCCACATAGTAAACAATAAAAAATATTATGGACACGAAAACAGGAATACCCAATCCACCTTTCTTTATAATCGCTCCTAATGGAGCCCCAATCAGAAATAAAATAACACAAGCTGCAGCGTTAGCTGTCAGTCTGTGACGTTGAATAATAAATATCTTCTGTTCCCTTACAAAATGTGCCAACCTGTTTTTATTTACTGATGATTTACTTTTCATTTGACGTGTGAGGCCAACTGCGGTTTTATACATTGATTCCTTTTCCTTTCTGCTAGCATAATGCACATTCACCAAATCCTTTAATTTTTTCGCACTATCAAGTGGATACGCGGCGATCCGCTGTCGCATTGAGGTGGCTTTCATGGCTACTACCGAATCCACCCTCGATTTGTTAATAAATTCAGGATCCCTCGAAATCATTCTTATTTCATCACTTTTAATATATCTATTTACGCTTCCTACGTTTTCGTCCCTTAATGTGTCCCTTATTAATGCCACCAGTGAATCTTTTACCAGGCCAAAAGCTCGTATTTCAGGAGGAACAACCACAATATCCACACTTCTATGGAAGTTAAAGTAGTGTTCTGCCGCATTGAAATACATCAATCGCATATCAAACATTTCCTTTTGCATACTGTCAATGTCTACTTTCAACTGGTTGAAGGTTCGCATAAACCTGTCAGTTGAAAATAATTGTTCATTGGTTCGTTTCAGATCGAAAATTGACAAGTCGAACACAATTTCACTTTTTTCAAACTTTGTGCGGTTGAATGGTTTTATATTTATTCTCCGATTTATATTGGCAGTGCTTATTTCTTCTGAATAAAAATTTCCATTATATAATTCAAGTTTTAAATACCTTTCATTCAGGATAGTGTACATCCTGCCGCTATCAGCTTTGATCACATCAGTATTTCCCATCCCTTTTGAATGGTCATATATAACCAGACCCTGTAGTGTTTCGCCATCAGCACCCTTTTTATTTACCTTAATTCTAAAATTATCGATACCGTCATAAAATACACCTTCCCTTATATCCAATGTCGGTTTTTTCTGACGGATGTCGTATAGCAGGCTATAGGCCTTCAAAGCTGAATTTGGTACAAGGTAACTATTGGAATAGAAAGCAAATCCGGAAACAAACAATACAAAAATAAATATCGGAATTAGTACTCTGGTAAGGGAAATACCGGCACTTTTTATGGCGGTAAGTTCCGAATGCTCCCCAAGGTTTCCGAAAGCAATCAGTGACGCAAGCATAACTGCCAACGGGATGGCGATGGGTGTTTGAAAAATACTGAAATGCCAGATAAATTGGCCAAGGACTTCAATACCAATTCCTTTCCCGAATATTTCATTGAGATATCGTAACATCTGAGTTACCAGCAGAATGAATACAACAACAACGAATGTCAGAATAAAAGGACCCAGAAAGGCTCCGAAAACAAGTCTGTCAATTTTTTTAAATCTCACGACTTAACTACTATCAAAAAATGTGCTAATTATTTGTTTAACTAAGAAGCAAAGTTACCCAGACATAAATCAACCGCCAACGATTTCTTTGAGACTATGTACCATACTTTCCTGTAAATCGTACCACTCCTCTTCATCATCAAAATCAGTATACTCAACTATCTGTATAAATACAGTTTGGGTGAGTTCGTTAATTTCCAGGCGTAATTCAAAATAGGAAGGATCATCTTTGTCTTCTTCGGTCTCAGGCAGGTATTCAAATTTCACAAACTTGTTTGTGCGGTGTGTCACCATTTTTGCTTTATGATCTTCATTGTCCCAGATGAAATTAAACACCTTATCTTCATCGACAGTTACATCTTCTGCGACCCATTGTGATAGTCCGCTGGCAGAGAAAATATAGGGATACAGCATCTTGCGTGATGCATTTATTTCGATATCAGTCTGATATTTTTGTTTTGCCATATTCGTTTTCTTTCAGGGGTAAATTAGAATAAATTTCGATAAAGACAAAAGATAGTTAAATAAAGGTTTGCTGAAATGTGTTTGGAAAATAAAATTTGTTGATCGTACATTTGCACACCAAAATTTTCACGAAAGCTATCGGCAGCGTGATTATTGGTTAGAGCATAGAAGTAATTTTTGTTGATATTATGGCGTGGTAGCTCAGTTGGTTAGAGCGTCGGATTCATAACCCGGAGGTCGGGAGTTCAAATCTCCCCCACGCTACCAAATTGCAAAGCCTGGCACAAAGTGCCGGTCTTTTTTGTGAGTAAAATGGAAGCTTGCTTCCTGTTTTGCGAGTGAAAAAGCCCGTATGGGCGTAGCCCATGGCTTTGCAATTTGATAAGCCTCCCCCAAAAAGATTCACGGAGCGAAGCCTGCCTGCGTTTTCATTGCACTCCTACTTCCAGATTTTATTAATGATGGTGCGATAGAAAACTTCAGCAGGCGAAG
>CAZONK010000096.1:0-12415 GCA_964581095.1 uncultured Roseivirgaceae bacterium | reverse complement strand
TGAATGTGCATGTCAGGAAAAGCAGGGGAAAAGATATAGACGCAGCTTGTGGCCAGCTTGCAAATAAATCCACTTGAACCTTAGGCGAGGATTTCCCTGGGTATTTTATCCAATCATTTTATTTTTTTGAGGCATTGAAGAGCTTTTGCTTTTCATCCTTTGAAAGACTTTCATATCCTGATTGTGAAATTTTGTCAAGTATAGAATCAATTTCAGCCTGATCGGGTGAAGCAGATTTTGGCGATGGTTTTGCTTTTTGTGCAGTTTTCTTTTTCCCGCTGCTGTATGTCACTTTTATCTTCGATTGTTTCACAACAAAGCTCTTAAAAAAAGCAAGTACTCCAAGTACCCAACCGCCAATGTCACTACCTTTTTTTAATTGATTTATATAAAGATATCCAATGGCGGCTCCCCCCAGGTGGGCAATTGCACCCCCTGCATTAGAACCAGGCATGTTAAAAAATGAAAGAAGTACATAAAATATGGCGATATACTTGATTCGAACAGCTCCAAACAGAAAGAGATACATAGTATAGTTAGGCATAAAAGCCGCTGCACCTACCACAATGGCAAATACTCCGGCTGATGCCCCCAGCATGTGAGAGTATTCGACCACCTCTTTGAATTGAGGTAAAATATTATATAAAAGGATATAAGATAAACCACCCACCAGGCCGCCCAAAACATAAAGTACTACTGCTTTACTGTCACCTAAAAATTCCTGGATCAATTTTCCAAACCAGTACAGGAATAGCATATTAAAAAGTATATGGAAAAATGACAAATGGGTAAAAAAATATGTAACCAACGACCACGGTTGCTTAATGAAAGCAAGCGGATCAGCGGGTAACTCAATAAACATCAGAATCCGGCAAAATAGATCTGTTGAACCTACAGTACATTGATTGGGGCGATAGTCAGAGAATCCTAACAACCACAAGAGCACACCCAGCATATTAAGCACTACAAAAACAGCAATATTGATTAGGATTATTTGTAATAATCCATTGTTCTGCTTTTTAAATGCATTCTTAAACTCTTCTAATATTCCCCCTCTATACATTTTTTAATATTATTCTTTCAGAAAGCTTAATAAAATTGGTTCCTGTCCTTTTGCCAAATTTTAATCAGGATGAATGCAAAAATCATACCGCCGAGGTGAGCAAAATGCGCTACGTTGTCACCGGGGTTTCCCCGAATACCCGACATGAGCGAAATTCCGCCCAGGATCATGGCCAGGTATTTCGCTTTAATAGGTATGGGTGGAAACAAAAGCATAAACTGTGTATTCGGAAAAAGTAGTGCAATAGCCATGAGTAGTCCATATATGGCTCCCGATGCACCAACCATTGGAATGCTCAGTTTTAGCTTATAGACTTCATGTACAATTGTAACTGACTCCCTTTCGAGTGATTTACTATCAGGATTGTTATAATAGTCATCGTACAACTGGTAAACCCTTGAGTTTCGTAGCGTGTAATATTTGCTCAAAAAATTGTAGAAACCATCAGGGTTGGGGTTGTACTCATAACTTTTTATAACCGCTTCCATTGGCTTGATTTGAAAATACTGGATTCCATTATAAATAATTCCAGCCCCGATACCTGTTATAAGGTAAAAGGCAATAAATTTCTTTGGCCCCCAAAACTGTTCCAGCAATGGTCCCAAAAAAAACAGGCCCAGCATATTGAAAAATATATGGCCGAAACCTCCATGAGAAAACATATATGTAAAAAACTGGAAGGGAAAGAAATAGGGCGATGCATAGTAATACAATCCCAAATACCTGTTAAGATCAAGGCTTCCAAACAAATAGGATCCCAGGTAAACGATCACATTGATGATCAATAAATTTTTGACTACCGGCGTAATTCTATTCATGTATCAATTAAATAATGATTCGATTTTGTTCAAATCTAAGATAAAAAATGTCAACTGTCCATCCGGACTAAAGTTTGGTGTCTTGCAGGCAAAAAGATTATCTATAATTGCATTCATCTCATCACCACCAAGAATCTTCCCGGGTTTAATTGCCGATCGGCGTGCCAGGGACCTTGCCAGATGTTCTTCTTTTGGTAACGTAAGCTCTGACTTAAAGATTTTATATTGTTCAATTAAACCTTCCAGCAATTGTTTCGAATCCTGGTCACTTAAATCCGAAGGATACCCGTTAATTATAACGCTGTTCTTCCCAAAATCTTCCAGGTCAAATCCCAAAATTTTTATTTCCGGCCGGATATCCTCAAGAAGAGCGAAGTTGGATGGATTGAATGTAACCGTTTGGGGAAATAATGATCGCTGGGATGCAGACTTACGCGTTGAAAGGCGATTAAGATACTTTTCAAACAAAATCCTTTCATGTGCCTTGTTAATATCAATGAGCATCATTCCGGGTTTTACTTGTGTGATAATGTATCTCCCATGAAGTTGATATGTAAATACATGGTTTGTACCTTCTGGGCCCTCAGGATATTCGATTTCTTCAGCCCCGGTTTTATTAGCAGAACTTTGGAATGTTAATTCAACTTCTTCGCTTCCAGCTTTTCTTGATACACCTTGTTGTAATACGTTCTCATACAGGTTTTCCAGGTTCTTAATGTCACCAGGTAAAGTTTTTGAAAACGGGGTTCGAAACTGCCCATAATCCTTATTAGAAAAGGCATCAGTAATGCCAGATTGTTGCTTACCAAAATTCACATCCAGATCGAAATCAATGGAAGGACTCAGGTTATGAGCTCCAAGTGCCTGTTTTACAGCCGATCTAACAATAGCATACACTGTCCGCTCGTCGATAAATTTTATCTCTGTTTTGGTTGGGTGCACATTCACATCAATATTTGCGGGATCAATCCTTATAAATAGCACATAAAATGGAAACTGATCTTTTGGAATCAACCCTTCATAAGCACTTGTTACAGCGTGGTTCAAATAACCGGATTTGATGTAGCGGTTGTTTACGAAAATAAACTGTTCTCCACGGGTTCTCTTTGCTGACTCAGGTTTTCCTATGAAACCACTGATTTCCAGATGTGGCGTAGATTCGTTGACAGCAGCAAGTTGCTCTTTATAGTTCTTCCCAAATAGCTGCACAATCCTGTGGTTAAGTTTACCAACTGATAGTTGATACGTTGCAAGGTCGTTTTGAAAAAGTGAAAAACTTACATCGGGCCTTGAGAGGGCAACACGTTGAAATTCTTCAACGATATGTCTCATCTCCACGCCATTGGATTTTAAGAAATTTCGCCTGGCCGGAATATTAAAAAACAAATTCTTTACCGAAACGGACGTTCCTGGTTTGCAAGCTACCGGGCTTTGTGATTTCACCTCAGAGGAATCTACTTCGAGTTGGGTACCAATATCACGTGATTCCACACGGGTTCGCATTTGCATTTGAGATACGGCAGCTATGGATGCCATCGCTTCGCCCCTGAAACCCATTGATGTAAGTTTAAAAAGATCTTCCGCAGTTTTAATTTTTGAAGTTGCATGCCGTTCCAGGCTCATGCGAGCATCAGTTTCGCTCATCCCAACACCGTCATCAATTACCTGGACCAAGGTCTTGCCTGCATCTTTTATAATTACATTTATCTCACCTGCTTCTGCATCAATTGCATTCTCCATCAACTCTTTAACTACAGATGAGGGGCGCTGTACTACCTCACCTGCTGCAATCTGATTAGCTATACTATCCGGTAAAAGGTGAATTACATTTTTCATCCAGCTTTTTGAAACTTTCTGAAAAGGTAAAAAACTATTGCGATGCCCATCACTACATATAATGCAATATTTCCAAGGAAATAATAACCCGCAACCATAGCAGTCAATCCTATCAAGATCATAAATCGTAATATGCCTGTTCCATGTTTCTTATAATATGAATTTCTGCTGAAAGACCCGTAAATACTGGAATCATGACCTATATTCCCCTCCTTTTCTTCCATTTCCTTTATTTTTAATGTCCTTTTTATCCGATCAGTTCGCTGTTCAATATCTTCTTTTACAGGATCGTAGTATCTTGGCTCAATATTAAATCGTCGATGTGATGGGGTTTTAAGTAATGATGGAAATTTCATAGCAATCTCATTTAATTCAACAAAGAGGGTTTTTATAAAATAAACCTGTTTTGAATTAACAAAATTATGATTTAAAATGATCTAATCATACCCCCATAAAAGGATGAATTTAGGAAATCTTACAGTTTTGTTAAATATTTTTCATCGTTCATGGCAAAGTATCCTGGTGTTTGCCCTGTACTTGCTGATTTCGGGCTATAATGCAATCAGGCATGATGATGTTATGGCAAAACTTAGCCTCGAAGAAAAAATATCTATGGTTCTTTGGAGGGGCATTGATAATACAACGGTATTTAACCAGGAAGATGTATATTCTGACGGATCAATTGGAGTTGTGTTTCATGACATTTCTGTTCCATCCCTCATCAAATCAATTGAACAACTCGATTTGTCTTCGACCAATAATCAACTTTTAATTGCTGGAAATTTAAATGAAATAAATGGCGTCGCGCCATTACCTGCAATCGAAACGATTAGAAATATCCAGGATTCAACCATTAAAAAAGCATATTTTGAAGAAATCGAAAGGCGACTTCGTTTGTTACACCTACAAATGGATATTTCTGTGAGTAGCTTAAAGGGATTTTCGTTTGTAATGCTGGATTCCACACGAAATAGCACCATTACACTAAAGGATGCTTTCAATTCGGCTAATGTGATGGTTGCTTTTAATGAATATAACGATTGGAAAGATAAGCTTATTAAACTTGTAAAATCGGGAGAGATCCCGCGAAAACTACTTAATGAAAAGGTCAGATTAGCGCTCGAAAACAGGGATAGGATTCTCCAAATAAATCATAGTCATATTGATTTTAAAATTTCACAAATTGAAAATCCCTTGTATTTAAATCACTTGTTAAATGGGCCTGATCTTGTAAGTCTTAATTTGAAATTTTATCAAAACAGTTTCTCCCTCTTAAAAAATGATGATGAGGTAATCCCCATAACCGACATAAAAGAAAAAACACAAGCTATTTTGTTACTTTCAAATTCATCGGACCTGCCACTTCAAAATTATCTAAATAAATACCTGCCGGGGACAGCATATTGTTTTGAAAATTTTGACACTGGAGAACTGGAACAAAAATTATTATTGTATGACAGGATATTTGTCCAGTTTGAAAACGAGGTTCCAGGAGAGGTTATTCAATTGCTGGATGGCCTTCTTGATCAGGTAGAAATCTTTGTTAGCTATCTCGGTAGTAAAAATAATTTACGCTTGCTGGATCGCTTTAAGGTATTATTCTGGCATCCGGAGGCAAACATTTTCACTCGTAACCTTGCCCCCCAGGTCTTTTTTGGAGGATTATCTATTGATAATAAAAAACCACAGCCCACCAATGAAAACACTTTCAGATTGCACTATGGTACTCCTGAGATGGCAGGAATGGATTCCAGGACACTCGATCGGATTGATCAAATTGTGACGCTGGCAATCCAGGATACAACTTTCCCCGGTTGCCAGGTTTTGGTTGCTAAAAATGGCCAAGTAGTGTATGATAGAAATTTCGGATACCTGACTTACCAAAAACAAACTCCGGTAACGAGTAACACTATTTATGATCTTGCATCACTTACCAAAGTCCTTGCCACTGTGCCGGCAATAATGAACCTGGAATCATCAGGAAAAATTGACCTTGATATTAAGCTCTCTTATTATTTACCAGAATTAACAGGCACAAATAAAAATAATATTATCATACGTGACATTTTGGTACATCAGGCAGGACTTTATCCTTACTGGCCATTTTGGAAACAGACGATCGAAAAGGGGAAATACGCAAAGGAATATTACAATTCCTACCAAAACAATGAGTATCCGTATGAAATTAAACCCGGATTGTATGCCGCCAGTACACTCCCTGATTCCATTTGGAAGTGGACTCTAGACACCAAGATGGTAAAAATTGATAAGCCGAACGAGAGTTATCCCTATGTTTATAGTGACTTTGGATTTATCATGCTCCAAAAGTTAATTGAGAAAAATCTGGATACTCCATTAGATTCATTTGCACTCCAGACATTATTCAAACCTTTGGGCATGCACCAGACAACCTTTCTCCCGGATTGTGTATTTCCACTAAATAAGATTGCACCAACTGAACTTGAAACCGTATTCAGAAAATCATTGATTCATGGTAACGTTCATGATCAAACCGCATCACTTATGGGAGGTGTCGCAGGAAATGCAGGCCTTTTTTCAAATGCCACCGATCTTGCAAAATTTATGCTGATGTATATACAGGAAGGATACTTCGGTGGACAACAATATTTTAAGCCAGGGTTAACGAATCAATTCACATCTGAACAATATGAAAACAACCGCCGGGGACTTGGTTGGGATAAGAAAGATTGGGAAGGTGAAGGAAACTCTTCTTACTATGCATCAAAAAAAGCATTTGGCCATACCGGTTTTACCGGAACTTCTATCTGGGCAGACCCCGAGTTTGAATTGATCTATGTATTTTTGTCAAACCGGGTATATCCCGATGCAGAAAACTTTAAACTTGCAGAGAATAGTATTCGTACAAGAATTCATGATGTGATTTATGAATCCATTTGGAATTATCGAAAAACACATGCTGAATTCAAATAACTATATTGATTACATATGAAACTTGGAATTGTATTATATCCTACCTTTGGAGGAAGCGGTGTTGTAGCCACTGAACTTGGGAAAGGCCTGGCACAAAAAGGCCATAAAGTTCATTTTATTTCTTATTCACAACCTACACGTCTCGATCATTTTAATGAAAACCTCTATTATCATGAGGTTGATATAATGACGTATCCATTATTTCACTATCCACCCTATGAGTTGGCCCTTACCTCAAAAATGGTTGATGTAGTGAAATATGAAAAATTGGATTTATTACATGTGCATTATGCTATACCACATGCATCAGCAGCTTACATGGCCCGGCAGATCCTGCAAACAGAAGGTATTGATATCCCTGTTGTAACTACACTGCATGGAACTGACATCACCCTTGTAGGCAGGGATCCATCTTTTGAGCCGGTAGTTACTTTCAGTATAAATCAATCAGATGGTATTACAGCTGTTTCCGATGATCTAAAAAAAGATACCTACAAGCATTTCAACATCACAAAAGAAATTGATGTAATACCGAATTTTATTGATCTTGTAAAATTCAAGAAAATGAAAAAAGAGCATTTTAAAAAAGCAATATGCCCCAATGGTGAAAAACTGATTGTTCACACTTCAAATTTTAGAAAAGTTAAGAGAGTTGATGATGCGCTCAGGGTTTTTCAGGGTATTGCTGCAGAAATGCCTGCAAAAATGTTGCTTGTAGGGGACGGGCCTGAGCGGGCAAATATGGAGATTTTATGCAGGGAGCTTGGAACTTGTGAAGACACACGATTCCTGGGTAAACAGGAAGCAGTGGAAGAACTTTTGTCGGTTTCAGATCTTTTTATTATGCCTTCGGAGAAAGAAAGCTTTGGCCTGGCAGCCCTCGAAGCCATGGCATGTGAAGTGCCTATAATCTCCACCAATGCCGGGGGGTTACCCGAACTGAATGTTCAGGGAGTAACCGGTTTCCTTAGCAATATTGGAGATGTGAAAGATATGATTAAAAATTCATTGCATATTCTTAAGGATGAAAATCATGACACCTTTAAAATGAATGCACTCAACAGGGCTAAGGAATTTGACATTTCGTTGATTCTCCCGGAATATGAAGAGGCTTATAATAAAGCCCTGGCACTTCGTAAAAAGACAGTAATTACCTAAGAAAGAAGACAGTATCAATCTTATTTAAACCTATAATTTTAATTTACCGTTGATCAAATTCAGCGATTATATTATATTTGAGGTTAATACCAATTATTAATGGATACTACAAGACCAAAATTAAAGGGATCACGCAGGCAATTCGAAAATGATTTTTTAGAGCGGCTTACCCATACACATATTGCAGTTCCTTTAACGATATTTTCAATATATGCCATTGCATTACTTTATTGGAGCTTCGATCACCAGTATATGGGTATTGTTGAAACAGTCCTTCTATTTCTGGGTGGAGTCATTTCCTTTACTTTACTTGAATATATAATGCACAGGTATCTTTTTCATTTACCCCCTACAAGTGAACTGAATAAAAAAATTGCTTATAAGTTACACGGGATTCACCATGATTATCCTAAAGATAAATCAAGACTTGCGATGCCGCCTCTGGTGAGCATCATACTGGCTACATTATTTCTTTTGCTCTATGAACTGGTTATGGGAAATGCTGCTTTTGCTTTTACTGCTGGATTTGTAGTTGGATATGGAGGATACTTGTGGGTGCACTATATGGTACACGCATTTAAGGTTCCTAAAAATAGTTTCAGGATATTATGGGTGCATCATGGCATACATCATCACAAAAGACCCGATAAAGCATTCGGGGTTTCTTCGCCGTTATGGGATTATATTTTCAGAACGATGCCTTAAGAAGTAAACTGGAAAAGGAAATAAAAATAGCCAACGTATTTATACATTGGCTTTTTTATTGCAATAAAGGCAGATATATCAGATTTTTTCTTCTACCTGATTTGTGTCATTATCCTTAGTATCATCCATTGCATAGGTGGGACAAGAGTAAGTTGTACATGATGCTGCCAGCAACAAAATAGCGAACGAAAGCCAAACTAGTTTCTTCATAGTGCAGTAAAAATATGCTTTTAAAAATTACATTTCAAAAAAATAAGCAAATTTTTTCGAAAAAAAATAAAAAAATGTTTTAACACAGTGTTTGGAACAAAAACGAAGTTAAATTAATTCTATTATAATATAAATCGTTATAAATTACTGTTTAACTCTGTTTTTGTACGTTAATTATTATGATTGGTTACCGTTTTAGTCAGTTTGTTCCAGACAAGGACCCTCAAAAGTCCACATTTGAAAATTTACTAAATATTTTCAACCAATTGCTATTAATGACTTCTGGTGATCCCAATGAGGCCCTGAGCTGGTTAAATAACCTCGACAGGAAATATGATATTACAAATAAAGATTATGGAATGGGGGATTTTATAGAAGAACTGAAAAGGAAGGGGTATTTAAAAGAAAATGAAAAGGGTAAACTTACAATTACAGCAAAATCAGAGCAGGAAATACGAAAATCAGCCTTGGAGGAAATATTCGGGAGATTAAAAAAATCAAAGAAAGGGGGTCATCAAACAAAATTTACCGGCACGGGTGATGAAGCAGGTGCAGAAAGGAGGGAATACCGGTTTGGTGATTCTCCAGATCAGATTTCGATGACTGATTCGATACGTAATGCACAGGTAAATCACGGTATTTCAGACTTTTCATTACAGGAAAAAGACCTTGAAGTAGTTGAAAAAGAGCATAAAACCATTACTTCCACTGTTCTGATGATTGATATTTCCCACTCGATGATACTATATGGGGAAGACAGGATCACACCTGCAAAAAAAGTTGCAATGGCTCTTGCAGAGCTTATTACGAAACGATACCCGAAAGATTCTTTAGATATCATTGTATTTGGAAACGATGCATGGAAAGTGGAAATAAAAGACCTGCCCTATCTGAAGGTCGGCCCCTACCATACCAATACTGTTGCAGGACTCGAATTGGCCATGGACATTTTGCGCAAGAAAAAACATCATAACAAACAAATATTTATGATCACCGATGGCAAGCCAACTTGTCTGAAAGTAGGAATAAAGTATTACAAAAACAGCTTTGGGCTGGATAAAAAAATTCTTAACCGAACACTGGCTCTTGCCGCCCAGTGCCGGAAAATAAAAATACCAATTACTACATTTATGATTGCAAGCGATCCCTGGCTCAAGGAATTCGTAAGTGAATTCACGAAAGTGAATAATGGTATTGCTTACTATAGTACCCTGAAAGGGCTTGGAAGCCTGGTATTTGAAGATTTTAAACGAAATAAAAGAAAAACATTCTGAATTATTTAATGAAACAAGGCAAATACAATATTCAATATTCTGACCTGGTTAAGCTTAGAACTGTGGGCGAATTAAAGACAGCCGGATACCAGACTACTTCAGTCAAAGCTGAACTCCGTGAAAATTTGATTTTTAAATTGAAAAACGGGGAAGATACTTTTCCTGGAATTTTCGGATACGAACATACCGTTGTTCCTGACATGGAAAGGGCCATCTTATCAATGCATAATATTAATCTTCTGGGGTTGCGCGGGCAGGCTAAAACGAGAATTGCCAGGATGATGACGAATCTACTTGATGAGTATATTCCTGCCATAGAAGGATCAGAGTTATGCGACGATCCCTTAAATCCTATTTCATCTTTTGGAATCAGTGAAATAGAGAAACATGGTGATGATGCTCATATCGTATGGATATCACGAGAAGAAAGATATACAGAAAAGTTAGCTACACCCGATGTATCCATTGCCGACCTTATTGGAGACGTGGATCCTATAAAGGCAGCAAATCTAAAATTACCCTATTCTGATGAGCGGGTAATCCACTTCGGACTTATTCCGAGGGCCAATCGAGGACTATTTGTTATAAATGAGTTACCTGACCTTCAGGCCCGGATCCAGGTTGCACTGTTTAATATTCTTCAGGAAGGCGACATTCAAATCCGTGGATTTAGGGTACGGCTACCGCTGGATATTCTGTTTGTTTTTACAGCGAACCCAGAAGATTACACCAATAGGGGCAGTATTGTTACCCCATTGAAAGACCGGATTGATAGCCAGATTATTACGCACTATCCAAAATCAATTGAAATTGGTAAAAAAATAACTAAACGGGAGGCGAAAATAAAAAAGGAACAGTGCGATCACATTACCGTGTACGAACTAATCAAAGACCTTATCGAACAAATCGCAATCGAAGCTCGTGAAAGTGAATATGTCGATGAAAAAAGTGGTGTTTCTGCAAGGCTGACAATAAGTGCATTTGAGAATATTTACAGTACAGCAGAAAGAAGGACCCTAATAAATAAAAGTGAAAAAACAATTGTTCGAATAGGAGATTTTGCGGGTGTAGGTGCATCTATCACTGGTAAAATTGAACTTGTTTATGAAGGTGAACAGGAAGGCGCCGCGATTGTGGCACAAAGCCTGATTGGGAAAGCCATTCGAAAACAGTTTGTAAACTACTTTCCAGACCCGGAACACGAGAGAAAAAAGAAGGATAACAAGTACACAAAAATCACGAATTGGTTCGGTGACGGGAATAAACTTGATTTGCTCTCGGATACTTCTGAAAAAAATTACCGGAAAAACCTCGAATCCGTACCTGGACTTTCAGAATTGATAGAAAAAAAGGTTCCACAATCAGCGAAAGATAAAGATTTAAAATACCTGATGATGGAGTTTGCCCTTCATGGCCTGGCAGAGTTTAGTATGCTTAGCAAAACCAACCTTGAAACAGGATTAGAATTCAAAGACTTGCTTAGCAGTATGTTTTCAATGCCCGAACCAGACGACCCGGGAGGATTTATTTCTGACAACTAACATCGTTTCAATGACATTAATGGAATTAAAGCGGAAAGTTGCTGATGGGGAGGGACAGAGAATTGAATTCAAAAGAAAACTCAGCGAGCCTGAGAAGATCCTGAAAGAAGTAGTAGCATTTGCAAATACCGATGGTGGGTATCTGATAATTGGCGTTGATGACAATAAAGATATTTTGGGTATCAGGGACGTTGATGAAATTTCAACAGTAATGTCTAAAAATATAGAGGAGCTCGTTGCACCAAAATTAAAGTTTTCGATGAGTATAATTCCATTAAATGCCAAACGAAGTGTAGTAGTATACGAAATCTTTAAGGGAAAAAATAAACCCTACTTCCTTAATCCGTCTATTGATAAACGCAAGGGAATTGCATACTACCGTTATGAAGATAAAAGCATCCAGGCGAGTGATGAGCTTCTGAAAATCATCCGGTTTGAAAAGAAAAACAAAAAAGGATTTCTATTGAATTACTCAGATAATAATAAAATTGCAATGCAGATGATTAGTGAAAACAATAGCCTGACAATAAGTGCTTTACAACGTGCAACAGGAATTGAAAAACATTTAGCGTCATCAACACTTACGAATCTCGTTTTGGCAAATGTGCTTAAACTTATACCCCGGGAAAACGAAGATTTATATATCGAAAATCAAATTAACTAAAGCAAAATAATTATATTATATCGGGTGTTGATTAATATTGAAATGCTTTAAATTTGAAGTTGTATCCCAAAAGAAAGTATGGCAGGAACAATGAAGAAGGACGGGAAAGTTTTTGTACTTGATACCTCAGTAATATTATACGAACATAACTCCATTCTCAACTTCGAAGAACATGATGTAGCAATTCCTATTAC
>CAZONK010000095.1:0-12446 GCA_964581095.1 uncultured Roseivirgaceae bacterium | reverse complement strand
ACTTCTTTATATGGCGCAGATCTTCAAGCAGGGGAGTGAGGACAGGCGAGATCCGTGCCTTGTTATTATCGATCTGATCCAAACATTAAAACTACATTCATTTTAAGGTTAGGTTCAATTTCAAACATCATTTTCCTGGCTCAATCGAAGTATCTAACATCAAAAACTTATATTATATAATGTTAGATGCTATATTTATCCGCTTTGGCGACAGCGTGTGTGGGTGTAGGGGGTGGTCTTGTTAGTATATCTTATTCAAGTTGTGAATTTAGTAATGTCTAAAAATTTTATGCCCCATTCTATCTGGTTATTTTCTATACAAAATGGCTTTTATAAAAAATATTTGTATTATTGTCCACTTATTATGCAAAGCAACGCAACATACAGGACTAATTCTTTAAGGTTTGCCAGGCCCCTTCTGGGGTAACATGCTTTGGCTGGGCTACGTGCCCGGCATTCTTCAATATACTTTCTCGAATAATTTAATCTCACAATAAACTTTCAATAATGGAAGTGAAGGTACTTTCTGCAGGTACACAACACCTGCAATATGCAGAAACCATTAGCGCAATGATGCAGGATGCCGCAAAGATCCGGGGTACGGGTATTGCGTTACGGTCTCCTGAATATCTGCAACAAAAAATGAAAGACGGGAAGGCAACGATTGCGCTTTTCGGTAATCTTGTTGCCGGCTTTTGCTATATAGAATCCTGGAGCGATCAACGGTATGTGGCCCATAGCGGGTTGATTGTCCATCCGGATTTCCGTAAGACCGGGCTTGCCAAAAAGATTAAAAAGAAAACTTTTGAGTTGTCTCAAAAACGGTTTCCAAAGGCAAATATGTTTGGAATAACCACCAGTCTGGCGGTAATGAAAATTAACAGCGACCTGGGGTATAAGCCTGTTACCTTTTCGGAACTTACCGATGATGAGGAATTCTGGAAGGGATGCAAGAGCTGCGTCAACTACGATATTCTTTTACGTACCAATCACGCCCACTGCCTGTGTACGGCTATGATTTGCCGGCCGGATGTAACCCCCGATTCAAAGAATGAAAAGATCAAACGAAAAAGATGGGAAAATGTCAAACGGGTTTTGAAACTGAGAAGGATCAGGATTACAAGGAGATTGGCAAAAACGGAAATTCAGGACACTTCTAAAAAGAATAAAAAATCGACTTTACAATGAAAGATAAAAAGAAATGCGTACTCGCCTTCAGCGGCGGACTCGACACTACCTACTGTGCAAAATATCTGAGCAACTCCATGGACATGGATGTCTATTCCGTTCTGGTGAATCTGGGAGGTTTTAACAGCAATGAAATAATGGAGATAGAAAATCATGCATATAGTCTGGGTGTTGTGCAGCATAAAACGATAGATAGAACGAATGAATTCTATTTAAAAGGGATTAAGTATTTGTTATTTGGCAATGTTCTCAAAAACGGAACATACCCTCTGTCTGTTAGCGCCGAACGCGTATTTCAGGCAATGGCTATTGCACAATTCGTAAATAAAATCGGCGCTGATTGCGTTGCCCACGGTAGCACCGGGGCAGGAAATGACCAGGTACGGTTTGATCTCGTCTTCCAAACCCAATGCCCGGAAGTAGAGATTATTACACCCATCCGTGACCAAAAACTCAGCCGTCAGGATGAAATAGCGTATCTGGAATCCCAGGGGATCCATCAATCCTGGCAGAAATTAAAATATTCAATCAATAAGGGAATCTGGGGTACGAGTGTTGGCGGCGCTGAGACGCTCACTTCGCGGTTTTCACTTCCCGAAACGGCCTGGCCAACGCAGGTGACAAAATCAGGAAGCGAAGAAATTGAAATCCATTTTAGAAACGGGGAGGTTACCGGACTCAATGAATTGGATTTGGGGCCAATCGAAACAATTAAAATGCTACACAAGATTGCTGCCCCTTATGGGATAGGACGTGACATCCATGTGGGTGATACCATTATTGGAATAAAGGGACGGGTTGGTTTTGAGGCTGCAGCCACATTGATATTGATTAAAGCACATCATTTGCTTGAAAAGCATGTACTGTCGAAGTGGCAATTGCATTGGAAGCAGCAGCTGGGTGACTGGTACGGGATGATGCTTCATGAAGGGCAGTATTTCGACCCGGTAATGCGAAATATAGAGCAGTTTCTGGATGATTCTCAAAAAACCGTATCCGGTAGTGTTTTTGTACAATTGCAACCGTATCGATTTGAGCTCCAGGGAATTTCATCACCCCATGACCTCATGCAACTCCAGAAAGGAGTATACGGTGAAATGAATGCAGGATGGACCGGTGAAGATGTAAAAGGATTCACAAAAATATTGGCCAACGGGCTTTCGCTGACAAATCAAGTTACACAAACGAAGAAAAAAATATGATACAGGCAGGAATTATTGGGGGAGCGGGATACACTGCAGGAGAATTAATTCGGTTGCTCTTATTACATCCAAAAACAAACATAGTTTTTATTGAAAGCAATAGCTACAATGGGAAGTATATCGAAGAAGTCCATCGTGATTTGGCGGGCGAGACAAAGCTTATGTTTAAAACAGGTAACACACGAGATGTTGACGTTCTTTTTTTATGCATGGGGCATGGAAAATCGCAACAATATTTGGAGGACCACCCAGTGTCTCCTCACATTAAAGTCATCGATTTAAGCCAGGATTTTAGAACAAGCAAAGCGTTTACCTATGGATTGCCTGAGTTAAATAAAAGTAATTACACTTCAAGGATTGCCAACCCGGGTTGTTTTGCCACAGCCATTCAACTGGGATTGCTGCCTTTGGCATCGAAAGGACTTTTGAACAGAGAAGTCCATGTAAATGCCATCACCGGATCAACAGGGGCAGGCCAAAACCTGTCGGCAACCACTCACTATAGCTGGCGAAATGGCAACGTGTCGGTGTACAAACCATTTTCGCACCAGCACCTGGATGAGATCAATTACACGTTAGCGGCTCTCAATTCTTCAGGGACACAACTAAATTTTATTCCGGTGAGGGGACCATTTACCCGTGGTATTTTTGCTACCCTTTATACCGATTGTGATTTGGATGGATGGCAAATTGAGGAACTATATACTAACTTTTATGAAGAGGAACCATTTACTGTGGTTGTTAAGACACCACCTGACCTCAAACAGGTTTTAAATACCAACAAATGCCTGGTGCATGTAGAAAAACATGAAAATAAAGTATTTATCACTGCTGTACTCGACAATTTATTAAAAGGCGCTTCCGGACAAGCGGTGCAAAACATGAACATTTTGTTTGGATTGCCTGAAACCACAGGGCTCCAATTGAAGTCAAGTTATTTTTAAGGGAATATTTTGAAAAGGTAAATAATGAAATACTCACTGTACTACAGAAAAGCGTTTCCATGTCCCCCTCGTGAGGAGGTTGGGGGAGGAAAAAGAAAAAGAAAATTAAATCAAATCAACTCTTTTGGGATTCAAGGAGATGGTATTTCTTATAATAATCCAGATAAGGTAAATAACCAAAACCACCCCCTACACCCCCGCCAGCGTGGGACAATAGGTAATTTTCACATCTTCATTTCTAGATCACAGATTTTTAATTCTAAAATATCAAATGATAAAATCAAAATTTCCCGACTTCTGACTTCAGACTCCGGACTATATTAATATCAACAAAAATCAACATGAAACTATTTGACGTATACCCACTACAACAAATTACACCGGTGAAAGGAAAAGGTTGTTGGGTATGGGATGAAGCCGGTAAAAAATATCTTGATTGTTATGGGGGACATGCTGTTATTTCTATTGGCCATGGAGATGAACACTATGTAAAATCGATACAAAAACAGGTAGAAAACCTGGGATTTTATTCTAATTCTGTAATTAATCCACTTCAGATTGAGCTCGCTAAGCTTTTAGGGGAAATGTCAGGTTATCCCGATTACCAGTTTTTTATGGTTAACAATGGCGCTGAAGCAGTTGAAAATGCGATACGACTGGCTTCTTTTCATACGTCGCGAAAGAAAGTGGTATCATTCAAAGGCGCCTTTCATGGCCGTACATCCGGAAGCCTTGCAGTTACCGATAATCCGAAAATTCGATCTTCATTCAACGCCGATCATGAAGTGATATTTGTTGAATTGAATAATGTGGATGAAATATCCCGAATTATGGATAATGGAGATATTGCAGCAATAATTATTGAAGGAATTCAGGGCATTAGTGGTGTAATAGCACCTGAAGATGATTTTCTTCAATTTATTGAACAAACCTGTATCCGTAATGGCAGCATGCTCATACTTGATGAAATTCAAAGTGGTTTCGGCAGGACAGGTAAATTTTTTGCCCATCAGTATGCCAACATCAAACCTCATTTAATTACCACTGCTAAAGGTATGGGAAACGGGTTTCCTGTTGGTGGAGTATTGATCCATCCGGAAATTAAATCCTCATTAGGCATGCTGGGTACAACATTTGGTGGAGGCCATCTTGCCTGTGCTGCTACTAAAGCTGTATTGGAAGTAATAAACAGGAAATACCTTATTCAGAATGCTTATGAAATGGGTCATTATTTCCAGCATCAACTCCGGGGTATCCCTGAAGTCATAGAAATTAGAGGAAGGGGCCTGATGATCGGTATAACTTTCAATTTTCCTGTAAGTGAATTACGGGCGAACCTTTTGAAGGAAGGAATATTGACAGGGAATGCATCCGATCCCAACGTCCTCCGCTTACTGCCACCTCTTTGTATTTCAAAAGAAGAAATAGATACCGTAATAATTAAATTAAAAATCGTACTTAAAAATATTAATAGTGAAACAGTTTCTGTCAGTTCATGATGTACCCGATTTTGATGCATTGGTAAACAAAGCATTGGCCTTTAAAACGAACCCGGTGAAAAACACTGGAAAGGATAAAACCCTTGGGCTGATTTTCTTCAATCCAAGTTTAAGAACTCGCTTGAGTACCCAGAGAGCAGCGATTAACCTGGAAATGGATGTGATGGTGATGAACATTGGGAATGAGGGATGGCAACTTGAGCTTGAAGATGGAACAATTATGGATTCGGGTGCCCAGGAGCATATAAAAGATGCAGCCAGGGTGATGGGTTTATACTGTGATATCCTTGGTGTCCGGTCCTTTGCCGGCCTTGAAAATCGAGACGAAGACTATAAGGAGCGTATCCTGAATGCGTTTGTGAAATATGCAAGCGTTCCGGTGATTTCACTCGAATCAGCCACATTGCATCCCTTGCAATCACTTGCCGACATCATTACTATACAAGAGAGCGGAATAATCCGGCCGAAGGTTGTTGTTTCGTGGGTCAACCATCCCCGAAAATTACCCCAGGCAGTGGTCAATTCGTTTTTGCAATGGATTGCTAAAACAAACGCACAGTTGACGTTGACACATCCCCGGGGATACGGGTTGGCAGGTGAATTTACAAATGGAATAGAGATAATTCATAACCAGGAGGAGGCATTGGAAGGAGCAGATTTCGTATATGTAAAAAACTGGAGTAGCTATGAAAACTATGGTGAATGCCCGGGGGTAGAGGGATCATGGATGATTACAAAAGATAAAATGAGCAAAACCAACAATGGAAAGATGATGCACTGCCTTCCGATCCGAAGGAATGTAATTGCGACAGACGAGGTAATCGATGATTCCCTTGTATATCGACAAGCTGAAAATCGCTTGTGGGCAGCACAATCTGTTTTGGATACTATTCTGGAGGGTATTTCTTAATGTTACGCGTTATTAAAATAGGCGGGCAGGTGATTGATTCCCCGGAGTTGCTTCGGAAATTTCTTGTTGAATTTTCAGCTTTGGAAGGTCCTAAAATCCTGGTACACGGGGGAGGAATAGATGCCACGCGGATGGCCAAAAGACTTGGAATTGAAATTAAAATGAACGATGGGCGTAGAATTACGGATGCATCAATGCTGGAAGTGGTGATACAAAGTTTTACTTCCTTAAATAAAAGAATAGTGTCACAACTGCAAGGATTCGGGACCACAGCAATTGGCCTCTGCGGAGCGGACATGGATTCAATCCGTGCAAAAAAGAGGGAACACACCGAAATTGATTACGGATTTGTCGGTGATATTGTAAACGTGGATTTTAGCGCCATCCAAAAGATATTAGATCTCGGTGTGACCCCAGTGTTTTGCGCCCTTACGCACGATGGAAACGGCCGGTTGTTGAATACCAATGCTGATACAATTGCTTCTGCACTGGCGCAAAACAGTGGTATTGCTACCGAACTTGTTTATTGTTTTGAAAAAAAGGGTGTACTGGAAAATGAAAACGATGAGGAATCCCTTATTAAATCCTTTACCCGATCAACATACAATGAGTACCTTGAAACAGGCGTAATTCACAGTGGTATGAAACCCAAGTTGTACAATGCCTTTGATGCATTGGAAAAGGGAGTACGGAAGGTACGGATTACGCATTTCACATCATTATCGGGAGGTACAGAAGTTAAATTATGAAAAAATTTGATTCCATAGCGTTACTTCAAAAACTCATTCGAATCCCCTCCTTTTCGAAGGATGAAAAACGTAGCGCGGATTTGATTGAGCATGTGCTGTCTGATTTTGGATGTGATCCAGAGCGGTTTTACAACAACATCTGGGCACTGAGCAAGGAATTTGATCCTAAATTGCCAACACTCCTCTTGAATTCGCATCATGATACCGTAAAACCGGGGAAAGGATGGAGTACTGACCCCTTTGTTCCTGTTATTTCTGATGGTATGCTTTTTGGTTTGGGGAGCAATGATGCCGGCGGGGCATTGGTTAGTCTTATGTCGGTTTTCCTCCAATTGTTCAGCGTAAAACTACCTTTCAACATTGTATTTGCTGCAACAGCGGAAGAGGAAATATCGGGGAAGGGGGGCATAGCATCAATTATTGACAAGATTGGTGTGATTTCGATGGCTATCGTTGGAGAGCCTACGCAAATGAAGCCGGCAATTGCAGAAAAAGGATTGGTCGTTCTTGACTGCAAGTCCAAGGGAAAAACCGGTCATGCGGCACGAAGTAATGGAGAAAATGCGATTTATAAAGCCATGCAGGATATCGATTGGTTTCAGAACTTTCGATTCCCTAAAATCTCTCCTACGCTGGGTGAAGTGCACATGAATGTAACAGTTATCAATGGAGGTAGTCAACATAATGTGATTCCTGATGAATGTACTTTTGTGGTGGATGTGCGGACTACTAATGCTTACACTAACGAAGAAATAGTGGAGTTAATCAGGTCAAATGTTAGAAGTGAAATTCAACCTCGTTCGTTACGATTGCAATCTTCAGGAACTTCAGAAACTCATCCCCTTTTTAAGACAATTCAGGTTTTGGGACTGGAAGGATTTGGGTCACCTACATTAAGCGACCAGGCCATGATGCCCTGGGATTCTATAAAAATGGGCCCAGGAAAATCAGAAAGGTCCCACATGACCGATGAGTACATTTACCTGGATGAAATTGAAGAAGGAACGAAAGGATATCTGGCTTTAATAAATGAACTTAAAAATCAATTGTAATTTGATATGGAATCACAAAAAAAAGTATGGGGAAAAGGTAAATCCACTCAGAAAATTGTTGATGATTTTACCGTTGGAAATGATCGGGAACTCGATTGTAGCCTGGCAGAATATGATGTAATTGGATCCATTGCACATGCCCGGATGCTTGGAAAAACAGGAATAATCGATAGTTCAGAAGCGGTAATACTGGAAAAAGAACTCAATATTATTCTTGATGAAATTAAAGGAGGAGGTTTCAGAATACCGGAGGGATTTGAAGACATCCATTCCTTCATCGAATACCTGCTAACCGAAAAACTGGGGGATACAGGCAAAAAGATCCATACCGGCAGGTCCCGCAATGACCAGGTGCTCGTTGACCTTCATCTTTATCTGAAAAACGAAATTGAAATGATTGTCGCTGAAACCGGTAAGCTGTCAAAACAATTTATCAGCCTTAGCAACCGGCACAAAAGGGATTTAATGCCCGGTTATACACATATGCAGATGGCGATGCCCTCCAGTTTTGGGCTTTGGTTTGGGGCATACGCCGAAGTACTGATTGACGACATTTATATGCTTAATGCGGCATACAAAGTAGCCGATCAAAACCCATTGGGTTCGGCAGCCGGATACGGGTCATCTTTTCCCCTGGACCGCGAAATGACAACACGGGAATTAGGTTTTGAAACACTGAAGTATAATTCCATTGCGGCACAGCTTAGCCGTGGCAAGCTGGAAAAAGTAGTGGCATTCGCCATTAGCTCGCTTGCAGGAACCCTTTCAAAATTTGCAATGGACATTGTTATGTACATGAATGAGAATTTTGGATTTATCAAATTCCCCGATGATGTTACTACAGGAAGCAGCATTATGCCACATAAAAAGAATCCTGATGTTTTCGAACTCGTACGGGCAAAATGCAATAAAATACAGGCATTACCAACAGAAATAGCGCTTTTGACCGGCAATCTTCCCTCAGGGTATCACAGGGACTTTCAATTATTAAAAGGATCGTTATTTAATGGATTGAAAGAGATGAAATCCTGCCTTGAGATTACTGGTTTCATGCTTCAGAAAATAATTGTAAGCAAGAGCGCCATGGCATCAGAAAAATACGACATGCTGTTTACAGTGGAGTCTGTTAGTAAATTGGTGAAAGATGGAATCTCATTTCGTGAGGCCTATCGACAGGTTTCGGATAAGATTGAGAACAATGAATATATTCCGGAAAAGAACATTGAACACACTCACAAAGGAAGTATTGGCAATTTATGTCTTCTGGAAATTGAAGAAAAACTGGACAAAGCCCTGGTTGAATTTATTTCCCGGTAAGCTTGAATTGAAACATTCGGGCAATGGTAGAGGCACGGTGTTTTGCTTCATCAGCGTTGGCTCCTGAGAACATGCTATCAACTGTCTTATTGAACAGATTTAACCATCTTTCAAAATGTATGGTTTGCAGATCCAGGGGAATATGTTTGCCAAACGGATCACCCTGGTACTTATTTGTACCGAAAAGGATAGAGTCCCAAAAGTCAGCGATAATTTCAATGTGTTCTTCTATTGCAAGATGCTCAAATTTAGGTCCTATTACTTCATCCTTTATTGCCCTGGAATAAAAATCATCCAGTAAATTCAAAAGGTCGTTCCTGTCTTGAATATCTGTTTTTGAAATCGTGCTCATTTGTACAAATCTATCATTAACCGGGTAAAAATCTATGATATTGATAAGTGGTTAGGAACTTAATTTGATATGATGTTATATTTAAACCCAAATAAATAAATTGAGTCTAAGTTGTTGTAATGGATATATTTATAAAAAAGGTGCTGGTTGGAATATTAATAATTTCCCTGGCCAGTTGCCAAAAAGAAGTCCCTGATAAATATTCATTGCTGATTAAAGGAGCGACTCTCATCAACCCGGGTACAGAGACAGAAATTATATCAGAATCATATATTTTAATTGACAGCAATAAAATCAGATCCTATGGCAAACTTGAGGAACTTCCGATGTTTATTGAGGTTCAAAATGAGGTGGAAGCATTCGGAAAATATATAGTCCCCGGCCTGGTGGATGGATTTGCCACGATTAATAATCAATCGTATGCCAATGCCTATTTATACAAAGGAATTACCACACTAATTACTGTTGACGGTTACCGCCGGGGCCCATTTTTCGGGACCGGAAATCCGTCTCCTGATCTTTACAGGCTTGAAAGTGTAGGAGATGTGCCCATAACGGATGAACAACTTTATGATACAATTGATAGTTTGTACGAAAAAGGTTTTCGGGTTCTTCTTTTGATGTATGGGCTGACACCGGAGCAAACACAGATGGCCCATGAGAAAGCGAAGGGGTTGGGATTTGGAACGATTGGTGAATTAGGACGGACGACATACGAACAAGGGATGGGCATTGGGGTCGATGCCTTTGTTCACACGACGCGATATTCGTTGGACATTGCACGAAGAAGCATGGCCGATTCAGTTGCCACTGAACCTTTCAGTAATGATCTTAACAGCCCGAAATGGCGTTATTACAAATACCTGATGCAGGTAAAACGGGATGATCCGGCATTACTGAAACATGCTGAAAACCTCGCATTTTCCAACTCCTATATCATGCCTACCATGAGTTTATCATATCTCGACTTGCCTTATTCAAAAAATCCCTGGGAGGATCCGGTGAGTGCAATCCTTGATTCTACGGATATTAACCGTCCTGCCAATAAAATTACCGGCAAACATTCGATTGATTCAGTCGAGCAAAAAGCCTATTCGGATTTGATTAGAAATGAAACGGAGGTAATTGAGCCAACTTATTATAAAGCCGGAGCAAAATACCTGTCCGGAAGTGCTACGGATGTTTGGGGAACAATGCCGGGCATTTCTTTGCACACCGAGTTGTATTTGTTGACAAGAATAGGATTGAGTAACGAAGAAGCCCTTGCGGCATCTACAATCAATTTTTCAAAAGCATTTGGATGGTCAATTGGTAAAATTGCCCCGGATTTCGAGGCCGATATACTTATATTAAATTCCAATCCACTGGAGGATATAGAAAATCTCACAGATATCCACCGGATGTTCTCGAATGGTGTGGAGATTGATCGTGATCAATTACTAACTAACAAAAACAAAAAATAAGTACCATCTACGGTTAGGAAGGTCTCCCTTTGTCAGAGGATGTCTTTTTGCTCACTTCCATCAGATTGATCAATGGACAGTCAAGTTGTTGTTTCACTATTACTTATCAGGTTGCTTAGAATATAATAAACCAACAAAAGACCAGCACCTACAGTAGCCGATGCAAAAGCACCGGGAAGATGAAGCACTTTTGATCCTATTCCTGCTATAAAGAATGCGACTCCGAGAAAACCAACTATTGCTTTCATCCTTCCCCTGGTAGTTTTTTCATAAGAAAATTGATCTTTAGCCATAAGAATTGCAAAACCAAACACTGCAACAAAAACACCAACTGCCCAGGTTACTGCTGCACCCTGGATATGGAGCATTTTCAGACTAAAACCTAATGCCATTAAAACCATGGCGACCAATCCAATAATTTTTGTTCGTTTTTTCATCGTTATCTTATTTTGAGTTAATAATGTTGTTTCCTGTTCAATAGCTTGAATTTGTAATACGCCCATCTGGCTGAATACCTCTTTTTCTGCTTTTGGATAATCTAATCCCCGTTCTAACCGTTCCTCAATCATGCAACAGATATGATCCAGAATGTCAATCGAAAGCGAGGCATCTTTTAAACTGGTGAAAGCGATCCTCTCTTTTATATTTTCAATTTGATCAACCTCTAAAACGTACATGATACTACAGGTTTTGGTTGCATTAAATTGCGTAGTGTTTCAACAAATTCCAGGATTTCATTTCTTTTTTCCTTCGCACTTTCTTTCCCATCAGTTGTGAGTGAATAATATTTTCTCGTCCGGTTTCCAACCTTTTCTAAATTGGTAATAACCAGTTTGTCTTTTTCGAGTTTATGTAAAATTGGATATAATGCCCCTTCAGTAAGGACAATTTTTTCTTTCGTACGTTCCTTAACTAATTTGCTCAGCTCATATCCATACATTTGATCCTGTTCTCCCAATAATTGCAGGATGATTGTTTTAAGAGTTCCCCGTACTAATTCATTTGAATACATATACCTAAATATCTTATGTATAAGCAAATTAGGTATAAATAATTCGAAAAGTCAAGTAATTTTTGAATTATTTTGGGAACGTCATTGCGAGCGTAGCGCGGCAATCTGAACTTAATACAACAGATTGCCTGCCTAAAGGGCGGCAGACAGGCTTCACCCTTTGGGTTCGCAATGACGGATTGGAAAAATCAGAACTACTACTCTTCCGGCATCAGCACCACCTTAACATAATTGTCCATCTTCAGGTATTTCTTTGCAGCACCCTGAATATCCTTTGAATTAACGTTCTTGGTAAGTTCTTCCCGTTCGTAGAAGGTCTCAAGATCGGTACCGTTGCTATAATATCCACGTATCTGGTTCAGCCAATACCTGTTTTTCTTCAGGTTTTCTTCCCTGTTTCGCGTTTGGGTTTCCCTGATCTTTTGAATATCTTCTTCTGTGACTCCCTCTTTTTTGATTTTTTCAATCTCAGCGAAAGTAGCGGATACCAGATCATCAACGTTTTCCGGCGCACACGGAAAGCTTATCCGGAATGTATAGGATTCTTCAGGGTTCTTTTTTGAATTTCCTGCGGCGCCTACACCATACACACCACTCTTTTCTTCCCGAAGGATTTCAACTAGCTTAATCGTCAGCACTTCTCCTAATGATGTAAGGTTAAAATTCTCCTTTTTGTTGTATTTCTTCTTCCCTGTAAAATTTATGGTTACCATGCTTTTAGGATCCGTACCTTTATTTACTACTTTTTCTACAACACC
>CAZONK010000094.1:3427-12447 GCA_964581095.1 uncultured Roseivirgaceae bacterium | reverse complement strand
AGAAGAAATATTACAAATTAATAGATAAATGACAAATTAGAAAAACTTAGTTTCTCAGTAAAACTTAGATGGTTAATTCTAAAAATTAATTTACCATTAATGAATTATTCGTTTTCCTCCCGCTTCTTTTCTGCGGCCCCCTTCCCAATTGGGATATCTACGTACAAATAAAGAGACGAATGGGAGGCCTGTTTAGTATCATCTTTGTAGATATTGGTCAGGCCATAATAATAATATGCACCCAGGCTCATTCCCGTATTTTTCATGATTTTATATCCAATTCCTCCTCCCACACCTGCATCGATGCGTTTATATTCGTCCCTTACATTGAGTCGAAAAGCAGCATCTTCATCGTCATAAACAGACTCAACGAAGATATCATGAGCACTGTGGAGTAGAGCTAACTGAAATCCCCCCTCGATATGAAAGTTATTGTTGAAACGATATTTCAACGATACAGGTACATGGAAATAACCCAATTTCCTTGTGATACTACCATTTACAAACAAACTGTCAACATCATCATCCCCGGTTAGATAAACATCGATGTTTTTTGCGCCAACATCAGATTTAACACGTACCCCGGTATGTAAAAACCAATTATTTTTTATTCGGATGTCGAAGTAAAAACCTAAGTTGAAATTTGTCATTGCCTGGGCTTCCTGGATATCCTGAATATTGGACCAGTTTACACCTCCTTCCAGGCCGAATTCCAGGTTTGGTGAATTCAGTTTGTCGCCTAAAAGTAAAGAAATAAGAACTTGTGACTGGGATATATTAGGTGCCAGGAAAAAAAGTGCAATAGAAAGTATTATAAACCTAATCGATGACCTCATGGTGGAATGTATTTATCTTATCAGGAAAGTTTGTTGGCGTAAACTTACTCAAATTTTCTGAGCAAACGAATAATTAAAAACTGTTAGAAAAATGGGATTATTTAAGCAACATAGCTTTGTTGTATTCAAAATTCATCCTGGCGATATTTACTACTGAAATGTTTTGGGGACATTCTGCTTCGCATGCCTCGGTATTGGTACATGAACCGAATTCTTCTTTGTCCATTTGCACAACCATACTAAGGGCCCGGGTACGTGATTCAATTTTACCCTGGGGTAGTTTGACAAGATGGCTTATTTTGGCGCTGGTAAATAGGGCTGCACTTGAATTTTTACAGGTAGCAACACAGGTACCGCAACCAATGCAGGCAGCTGAATCGAAAGCTGATTCAACCTGGTCTTTTCCTATCATTATGGAATTGGCATGGGGAGCTGATCCGGTATGAGTTGAGATAAATCCTCCGGCCTGAATAATTCTATCGAATGCACTTCGATCTATTTTCAAATCCTTTAACACAGGAAATCCTTTGGCCTTAAACGGTTCTACAGAAATCAAATCACCATCACTAAAATGTCGCATATGCATCTGGCAGGTAGTAGTTCCTTCATGATGCCCGTTTGCACGCCCATTAATCATTACACCGCATTGGCCACAAATTCCTTCCCTGCAGTCTGAATCAAACTCTACTGGAATTCCACCTTCTTTCAAAATTTGCTCATTTAAAACATCAAGCATTTCTAAAAACGACATATCCTTATTCAGGTCTTTTAGCTGATGTGCTTCAAAAAATCCTTTTGAAGTTGAGTCTTCCTGTCGCCAGACTTTAAGTTTTATATCCATGGCCTATCTTTTGTACTATTTATAACTACGAACGGTTGGTTTCAATACCTCGAATTCCAGGTTTTCTTTGTGCAATACCGGTTCGTTTTTAACTCCATTAAACTCCCAAACCGACACATATTGATATTCGCTATCGTTGCGTTCAGCTTCTCCGTCTTCAGTTTGGTATTCACTTCTGAAATGGGCGCCGCATGACTCCTTCCTGTCCAATGCATCATACGCCATCAGCGAAGCCAGTTCAATATAATCGGCCACCCTGCCGGCTTTTTCAAGTTCCGAATTTATTCCCTGGTCATTTCCGGGAACATTAAGTTGACTCCAAAAGTCATCCCTCAGTATTTTTAATTCAGCGATTGCTTTTTCAAGGCTTTGCTGGCTTCTTTCAAGGCCTACATTGTCCCACATCAGTTTGCCAAGGCGTTTATGAAAATGCTCTGCACTCAGATCACCTTTTACTAAGAGTAGCTTATCAATATGGTCTTTTACCTCTTGTTCACACTGTTTAAATTCCGGTTGATCAATATCCACTTTCCCCGAATGAATTTCTCCGGATAGATAGTTGCCGATTGTTACCGGAACGATAAAATACCCATCAACGCTGGCCTGAAGCAGAGAATTTGCTCCCAATCTATTGGCACCATGGTCGGAGTAATTAGCTTCTCCAATTGCAAAGAGCCCGGGAATACTGGTTTGTAATTCGTAATCAACCCATAATCCACCCATAGTGAAATGGGCAGAAGGGGAGATGCGCATGGGTTCATTGTATGGATTCAGGCCGGTAATCTTTTCATACATCCTGAAAAGGTTGCCGTACCGTTCGCTGATCGTTTCTTTACCTAATTTTTTGATAGCATCCCTGAAATCAAGATTTACAGCATTTCTGTTTGGGCCAACGCCATGTCCCGAGTCAATCTGCTCTTTTGCCGAACGAGATGAAATATCCCTTGGGGCTAAATTTCCAAAAGACGGATACTTCCGTTCAAGGTAGTAATCACGCTCATCTTCGGGAATATCATTAGCCGGACGATCATCTCCTGCTTTCTTAGGTACCCAAATCCTGCCATCATTTCGTAAAGCTTCGGACATCAAAGTGAGTTTTGACTGATGATCACCTGATTGCGGCAAACTGGTTGGATGGAATTGTACCCAACTTGGACTTGCCATAAAGGCTCCTTTTTTGTGTACTTTCCATTGCGCTGAAGCATTGCTGCCCATCGCAAGTGTGGAAAGGTAGTATATTTTACCGTATCCACCAGATGCAATTACTACCGCATGGGCACCGTGCCTTTCTATTTTTCCTGTTACAAGGTCCCTTGCAATAATTCCCCTGGCTTTCCCATCGACTAAAACCAGGTCCAGCATTTCATGGCGGGCAAAAGACTTTACTTTCCCAAGTGCAATCTGGCGCATCATGGCAGAGTAAGAGCCAAGCAACAATTGCTGACCGGTTTGACCCCTGGCATAGAAAGTCCTCTTCACTTGTACACCGCCAAACGATCGATTGGAAAGCACACCTCCGTATTCCCTTGCAAATGGTACTCCCTGTGCAACAGCCTGATCGATTACCTGCGATGAAATTTCAGCCAGGCGATAGGTATTAGCCTCCCTAGACCTAAAATCGCCACCTTTCAGCGTATCAACAAAATGACGATAGTAGTTATCCGAATCATTCTGGTAGTTATCGGATGCATTTATCCCTCCCTGGGCAGCTACGGAATGTGACCTCCTGGAAGAATCCTGGAAAAAGAAAACTTTGACGTTATATCCAAGTTCGGCCATTGTTGCTGCTGCGGCAGCGCCCGAAAGGCCGGCACCCACGATCACGATATCTAGTTTATTTTTGTTGGCAGGGTTCACAATTTTTGTTTTGGCCTTATAGTTCGACCATTTTTCAGCCAACGGGCCTTCAGGAATTTTTGCGTCTAACATAATTTAGAGCTGTTTAATGTAGATAATAACAGGAATGATGGCGAAACCAATGGTGATTATTATTGAAAAGGCATAACCTGCATATTTAAGCCAAAGGACAAATTTTTCATGGTAAACCCCCAGGGTTCGAAAAGCACTTTTCACACCGTGAAACAGATGAAATCCAAGTGCGAAAATCGCTACAACATAACCGGTGACGTACCACCAAACTTCAAAACTACTAACCACGATCTGATAGAGATCTTTATGGCCGTCCGCATCAACAGGGGGAGCTCCGAATTTGTACACGTACCAGTAATCCTTAAAATGAATGACAAGAAAAATCAGAATGATGGATCCTAAAATACCCATGTTGCGGGAGATCCAACTTGATACTTCCGCGCGGTTATCTGCTTTGTAGCTGCCTGCATTTGCTTTATAATTCGAAAGTGTAATAAGTGCCGCATCAAACATGTGGTAAAGAATGGAGAAGTACAGCACAGAGGAAACCAACTTGATAATGATGTTGCCACTAAGCAAATGGGAGTACGCATTAAATTGGGAGCGGCCTACTTCTTCAGGTAAGAGTAACTGCAAATTGCCGGCCAGGTGAATAATCAAAAAAAAGGCAAGGAACAGGCCTGTGAATGCCATGAATATTTTTTTAACCAGGGTCGTTTGGTTCATGCTCATGAGGATGATATTTTGAGACTTTCAAACATTGATGTTGTCGGTATCAAATGTAATCTCAAAGCGCTAGGAATAAACTGACATACGTCAGCTTCTCAGAGTATTTTTAGCATAAAAAAGCCAAATGGTAATAATTGATAAAATTTAGTTATTTTTATTAAGTAGGTTGTCTCCAATACTACTATGAAACTAATTCAGATTATCGGATTTATATTTTTTATTTCCATTCCCGCTTTTTCCCAAAATCTAAAACTGGTAACACCGGTAGGACATACTGATGGTATCTGGTCCCTCAAATTCAGCCCGGATAACAAGCAAATTTTAACAGCAAGTCGTGATGCGACGGTTAAGGTTTGGGACGTAGCAACAGGCAGGCTCCTCCATAATTTTACTGATCATACGAACCCTGTAATTTCAGGTCAGTTTAGTTCTGATGGTACTAAAATATTATCTATTGGTCGTAAAGGATCCATTAAAATTTGGGAAATGACTTCAGGTAAGCTCTTCCATGATCTGACTCTTTCTGAAGTGGATGTATATGATGCCCAATTCTCCCCTGATGGGCAAAAGGTAGTGATACCTGATATGGACTTAACTATTCGGGTTTGGGATGTCACTTCTGGTAAGGTCCTTCATGAATTTACTGGAAAAGGGGATATGGATCCCGGCGTTCTGCTGTCTGGGCATTTCAGTCCCGATGGCAAGCAGGTCATAGGCAAGAATTGGAAAACAATTAACATTTGGGATGTAGCTTCAGGAGAGCTCCTCCATGTGTTTGCAGAACATCCTGATGGTGTGCAATCTGTTCACTTCAGTCCTGATGGTAAAATGATTGTATCGGGTTGTTATGATGGATCTATAAAATTATGGGATTTATCAACAGGGAAAACCCTCCTTGAATTTAAAGGTCATTCTGAATCTGTGAACTCAACTCATTTCAGCCCTGATGGCCAATCGATTGTTTCAGCGAGTGATGATGGAACCGTAAAAATCTGGGATATTACTTCAGGAAACCTCCTCAAAGATTTTACCGGCCATACAGACTGGGTGAATTCTGCGATTTTCAGTCCTGATGGGAAAATGATAGAATCTGCAAGTAAGGATGGAACCGTAAAAATCTGGGATGTAGCAACAGGCAAATTACTCAATGATTTCAGAGGATATTCCGCAGGATATTTTAGTCCGGATAGTAAGATGGTTGTATCTACCAGTGGGTACAGGAAAATTAAGATTTGGAATGCCATGTCCGGGGAGCTGATCCATGATCTGTCAGGACATACTAAATTATTACAGTACGCTCGATTTATTCCGGAAAGTAAAATGATAGCGATTCGATCTTCAGATGGAATTGTTAAAATATGGGATAGTGAAAAAGGTCAAATACTCCATATTATAAAACTATATAAAAATTGGGATCACACAGGGCAATTTAGTTTCGATGGTAAAATGATTGTAACATGGAATACTAGAACCATCAAAATCTGGGATCTGTCTTTAGGAAAACCCATCCATGACTTTACTGATCACAGCGATTATATTTTCACTGCGCAATTCAGCCCTGATAATAAACTGATTGCATCCGCTAGTGCTGATAAGACCATCAAAATATGGGATGTAGCCTCGGGCTCCCTGATTCGTACTTTAGTGGCGCATACCGATCGTGTGAGCTCCGCAAAATTCAGCCCTGATGGTAAACTGATCGTGTCGTCGAGTTGGGATAACACCATCAAAATATGGGATGTAGCATCAGGAAGCCTGATCCATGATCTTATAGGAAGTCGCGAAATATTCAGCCCCAATAGCAAGATGATGGGCGCAGTGCATGGGAATGTAATTAAAATTTGGGATACAGCTACAGGAAAACTGCTTCACACATTTTCGGGTCATACTTCTTATATAAACTCCCTGCAATTCAGTGCCGACGGTAAATTAATTGTGTCTTCAGGCTTAGATGATACCATAAAAGTCTGGGATGTGAATTCTGGTACACTGATTCATGATTTTATTGAACCTGATGGTTGGGTGGAATCCGCTTACTTCAGCCCTGATGGCAGAACGGTTCTATCTGTAACGAATATTGAAGGATTGTTAAACATTAAAATTTGGGACGTAACCTCTGGTAAAAATATCCGACAATTTGAATTCAGAGGTTCTCCTTATCATGGTTTTACTTTTGAAGAAATAAATTTTGAACAGGACCTTCTATTGTCTTACAGAAATTCTGAGCTCATTTTTCACAGGATATCTGATGGAAAGGAACTTTTTTCATTCATTCCCATTGATTCCATGGACTGGGTGGTTGTGGATCCGGAAGGCAGATTTGACGCAACCCAAAACGCAATGAATTTGATGCACTTTGTTCTTGGGGATGAAATAATTGAATTTCAACAGTTAAAAGATCGCTATTATGAACCTGGACTGATGAATAAAGTCCTGGGTTATTCAGATGAACCCTTGCGTAAGTCAAGAGGACTTAACAATATTCTTCTTCACCCTACTATTGATTTAACTCACCCATCAGAAAACAAGGGGAAATTGGGTATTGAGTTAACCAACAGGGGTGGAGGCATTGGTAAAGTGAAGATATGGATTAATGGTAAAGAAGTTGAAACGGATGTCAGGGGTAAAAAACCAAAAAGAAATGCTAAAGAATTAAAAATAAACTATAACATTCAAGACCACCCTTATATTAAGACCGGAGAATTAAATATTATTGAAGTAAAGGCCTACAATGAAGAAGAATATCTGGTATCACAAGGGAAGAAGATTTATTATATGGCGGATGGTACCAAAGAAGAACCTAAACTGTATGCAATGGTTGCCGGAAGTTCTAATTATAGCGGCGATGCACTGGATCTAAACTATGCTGCCAAAGATGCTGTAGAATTTGCAAATGCACTAACACTGGTGGGTAATAGGTTATTTGGAACAGATAAGGTTGATATACGGTTACTAACAACACAGCAGAAGGACTTCGCCTTTTGGCCGACGAAGGAAAATATCGAACGCACTTTCAGGGAGATCAGTAATAAGGCCAATCCTTTTGATGTTTTTGTGGTTTATTTATCAGGTCACGGAACGAACTACGGAGGTAGTGAAGGGGACTTTTATTACCTTACTTCTGATGCAGCTTCCGGAAACCTGACAGATCCGGTAGTCAGGAAACAGGTAGCCATTTCTTCAGAAGAATTTACCGAATATATCAAATGGGTTCCTGCATTAAAACAGGTAATGATCCTGGATGCATGTAATTCCGGTCAGCTTGCTGAAGACCTTTTGGCAAAAAAGGAAGCAAGAAGCTCAGCGGAGATCAGGGCCCTGGAGAGAATGAAAGACCGTACGGGCATGTATGTGCTCGCAGGATCGGCTGCTGATGCCGTAAGTTATGAAACTTCGATTTATGGTCAGGGGCTGCTTACCTACTCTCTGCTCTTTGGAATGAAAGGAGCATCCTTAAGGGAAAGCAAATATGTTGATGTGATGCAACTATTTCAGTTTGCCGCTGATAAGGTGCCTGAGCTGGCTGAAAACATAGGGGGTATCCAGAAACCAGAGGTGAGGATCCCTTATGGTGGAGAGAGTTTTGATATTGGGTTGGTTACGGAAGAAGAACAGACGAAGATTATACTACCTTCTCCGAAGCCTTTGTTTTTACGGTCTTCATTTTCAGATGAAGATACTTTTGATGACCATTTGAGATTATCAGAAATGTTAGATGAAAAAATATCGGAATTGCAAGCTATGGGGAGCGAAGTGATCTTTATTGACGCTGCCAGGTTCACGGATGCCTATTCTTTAAAAGGACGATATGTGAAAAAAGGGGATAATTATGTTGTACAGGTGCGACTGTTTAAGGGAGATGATGCAATAAATAAATTTGATGTTGAGGGATCCAGTACTTCTGAGATTGTGGAAAAGATTATGGAAAGTGCACTGCAGCAGATGGAGTGAGTACTATAAAAAATAAGCTATTCAAAGAAAACTCAGTACTTAATCACCTATTCCTATACTTTATGAAGACATCCTTGTCCTAAGGTTAAATTGATATTTAGTGTTGTATATTTAAATTGGAACTTTAAATATGCAACAATGATGTAACCTCAAAACGGGTGTAATACATCGGTTAATTCATAAACTTAATTGTTCATTGCCGGATCTGTCTGCCGTCCTTTAGGCAGGCAGACTTGTCCCGGTAATCTCAAGCATAGTAGTTTCAAAGCATAAGGATACCCGGATCAGATCCGGGTATGACAGTATATATAATAATAGGCCAGGTATGCAAATTGAAAGGTACCGATATAATAACTATTCCTACCAAGTGGTCTGATTTTTGTTTTCCGGCTAGATATTGTATTATTCGTTAAATTTATACCATGGATACCCGTACAATATATTATATCAATGAAAAAGAAGATTACATTGAAAATGAAGTGCAATTAGCCCTAACCAAATCTCCTGATGAAAATTTTGAATCTTTTTGTGAGACATTAGTAGCAAATTATGCTATGATGAATATTGACGTAATAAATTATTCTGTGAAAAGAGAGATTTATTATTTAGAAGATGAATGAGTCAAATAATAGGTTCCTATGGCACTCTCATATAACTTGATTTTAAGGTTTTATCCTACTATTTCATTTTCTTTTGCTCACCCACCCGCCTGCCTTAGTGCCTAAGTACGGCCGGCAGGAAAGAAAACGAAACAAAAGAAAAGGGTGCCACCCCCGAAGCCATACCTGCCTACG
>CAZONK010000094.1:0-3327 GCA_964581095.1 uncultured Roseivirgaceae bacterium | reverse complement strand
AAAGAAAACGAAACAAAAGAAAAGGGTGCCACCCCCGAAGCCATACCTGCCTACGCGTAGCCGCTTCGGCGAAGGCAGGCTTCCCCGCTAAACCCACGTGCCATCCCTGCAGCAAAATGTCCAATAATCAATTCATTATCAATCGTTTATCGTAAATAATTGGACATTTTGAAGGCCGGCTTTCGCCAATTCCTTCAGCATGGCCACGCCGGGCGTGCCTGCCTACACGTAGCCGTTTCGGCGAAGGCAGGGACGCCCAACCGCACCCAATAACCGATGGAATTGATTGTTTGAATTCCTTCTATTGAGAATAAACAATGATGCCTTAAATTAGCTCATTCCAGCAATCCCCTTTTTTTCAATAATGGTTCAATTTCAGGTTCCCTGCCCCTGAACTCAACATACAGCTCCATTCCAGGCCGGGTACCTCCCTGGCTTAGCATGTGACGGTACCTTTTCGCTGTTTCCTGATCAAATATGCTTGTTTCTTTGAAAGCCAGAAAAGCATCGGCATCCAAAACCTCTGACCATAGATAGCTGTAATACCCCGATGAATAACTCGGATCACCGCCAAATATGTGGTTGAAATAGGTACATCGGTAACGGGGAATAATTTCATTGATCAATCCAATTCGATCCATTTCGTCAATTTCAAATGAAGCAGCATTTTGCAGATCTGTACTTTTAAGGGTATGCCAGGCCATATCGAGATAGGCGGCAGCCATATATTCTATTGTAATGAATCCCTGGTTGAACTGGCCCGAAGCAGTGATCTTATCGATGAGTTCATCGGGAATAACCTCTCTTGTCTGATAGTGTTTAGCATATAAACGTAAAACCTCAGGTTCACCCATCCAGTTTTCCATAACCTGGGAAGGAAACTCGACAAAATCCCTTGGAACACTGGTTCCTGATAATGATTCGTATGTTACATCTGATAACAGTCCATGCAGTGCGTGACCAAATTCATGAAACAGGGTTTGGGCCTCTGTAAATGATAAAAGAGAAGGTGAGGTATCGGTAGGAGGAGGAAAGTTGAAATTGTTTGTTACGATGGGTGTAACCTCTCCATCAAGTTTCGACTGCGACCTCAGAGCATTCATCCAGGCACCACCGCGCTTGCTTTCCCTGGCAAAAAAATCCATATAAATTACTCCTAAATGACTGCCATCTCCCTCCTTTACTTCAAAAACCTGCTGGTCAGGATGCCAGGTAGGCACATTATCGAGTGGAGTAAAGGTTAAGCCAAAAAGTTTGTTTGCAAGCATAAATACACCTTCCCTTACGGCAGTAAACTCAAAATAAGGACGCATGGCTTCTTCGTCATAATCGTATCTTTCTTTACGGACTTTTTCAGTATAGTATCGCCAGTCCCAACCTTTCAGCTCATCATCGATGCCATCACGTTGCATCATTTTCTGCAAGTCATCCCTTTCTATTTTGGCAACATTTAGTGCCGGTGTCCATACCTTGTCAAGGAAATCATAAACACGTGTAGAGTTTTCAGCCATGTTATCTGAAAGAATGTAGTCGGCATGCGTTTCATATCCTTTGAGGTTTGCCCTTTCAACCCTCAGCGATGCCATTTTGGACAGTATTTCATTATTATCGTTTTCATTTCCGTTATCGCCACGCAATGCATAGCCCATAAACAGTTCTTTTCGCAATTCACGATTGGGTGAGTACTGTAAAAACGGATTCAGGCTTGGCCTTTGAAGGGTAATCATCCACCCTTGTTCGCCATTGTTTTCGGCTTCTTTGGCCGCAGTGGCAACGAGGCTTTCCGGCAGGTCACCAAGGTCCTCTTTTTTAGTTACCAAAACTTTTGTTGCATTTGTTTCTGCAAGCAGGTTTTGGCCAAATTGTTGCGATAGTTCAGCGAGTTCACCATTGATTTCCCGCAAGCGAGTTTGTGAAGCTTCATCAAGATTTATTCCTGACCTGACAAATCCTTTATTTGTTTCTTCCAGTAATTTTTGTTGTTCGGGGCTCAGGTCGAATGTTTCCCGGGCATCATACACAACTTTTACCCTTTTATAAAGATCTGCGTTCAGCGTTATATCATCTCTGTGTGCAGATAGTTCAGGTGCCATTTCTTTCGCTATAGCCCGGATGGAATCATTGGAATGGGCTGAATTCACCGCAAAGAATACCCTTGATACCCTGCTTAGAGAAGCTCCACTTCGTTCCAGCGCTTCCAGTGTATTTGCGAATGTGGGTTCATCAGGGTTATTGATAATGGCTTCGATTTCAATTTTGTGTTCTGCCATTGCAGCTTCGAAGGCAGGTTTATAATGTTCATCTTTAATTTGATCAAATGGGGGAACACCAAATGGTGTATCCCATTCTGACAATAAAGGATTATTTTCCATCATAGCGGGTTCTTGTTTTTGTTCGCACCCCATTGTTACCACGAGGATTAGCATGGCGAATAGTAGAATATGTTTCATAGCTGGATGATTTTTTATGATCTGTTTAAAGATAGTTGTGAAAGGCCATTTTTACAATATTTATTTTATGAAGAGATATTTGTCTTAAAACTCAGACATTAAGATTGTAAAAATGATAACTATAATAGACCCCTTTTTGTCCCTTAAGCCATTATTTCTATCTTTGATTTAATGAAATTTTGTTGCGGAATTATTCTTGTGTTAGCTCAATTAGCTTTTTCCAATGCAAGGGCAGAGCAGAATATCTGGGTACTGGTTATTGGTATTTCAGATTACCAATATCTGAATGACCTTCAATTTGCTGATGACGACGCCCTGGCTTTTTTTCAGTACACAAAAAGATCGCTGGGAAACAGAATACAACCCGATCAAATGAAATTATTACTTAATGAAGAGGCTACTTTTTCTGAGATAAGGATGTCTTTTGAGTGGTTGTTGCGAAATGTAAAAAAGAACGACAAAGTTTTTATTTATTTTTCGGGCCATGGTGGTCATGAGGATATGACCATATCAAAGCTCGGATATTTACACGCCTACGACAGCTTTGATGCCACTTACAATAATGGAGGAAATATCAACCTTAACTTTCTTGAAGATATTTTAAAGACGTTCTCACACCAGGGTGCTGAAACGTTTCTCTTTCTTGATGCTTGTCATTCAGGAAAAATTGTAGAAGATGATTATCTTTTTTTGAACAATTCGCTTGCCACCAAAGTACCTAATATTGTAAAAATACTTTCTGCCCAGGGTGATGAACGATCCTATGAACATACTAAGTGGGGAGGGGGACACGGCGTATTTACATACTATTTGCTGGAAGGGATTCTTGGTTATGCTGATAATGCGCCTAAAAATAATGTTGTTACGCTTTATGAAT
>CAZONK010000093.1:0-12653 GCA_964581095.1 uncultured Roseivirgaceae bacterium | reverse complement strand
CCTGCTGATTAATGAGAATGTAGGGATCTTCTTTCTTTCGGTCTGCTGCTGAGAAGTTCTTTCCCTCTTCGATTTGAATGCCTAAAGTCCCGATAAAGTCTTCATCTGCTTCCATGAGGGTGAATAGGAAGTCCTCGTCCCATTTTTCCCTCTTTTTGAATATTTCACCGTATAAACCGTCTGCCGGGATGGCACTTGACAACGAAGCATTCACAACACCACTTAGTTGCTTTACTTCATTTTTAAAAACGTTGCGATTTGTGGTGTGATCTACGTTCTTAATAATAAGTATCCGGTCTTTTGCGAAACCCAGGTCACGGTCCTGGAGAAACTGTATTTGGGAATGGGCAGTATAGGCAAATATGATGGTGCCAAATGAGATAATAAACTGAAATATAACCAGCAAATTTCTCATTAAACTTTTGCTTTCTCCTTTTTGATGGATGCCATAGAGTGTACGCGATGGCTGGAAAGATGAGAGATAAAATGCCGGATAAAGACCGGAAACTATACCCACCAGCGATGAAATAAGAAATACAAATGCAATAGATTCAATTGAGGAAATAAAACTTAGATCCCACCGGATACCAAATGCATCGGCAAGCATGCTACCTGCTAATTCTCCAAATCCTATAGCCAGGATTGTAGCGATAATACTATAAACAAATGCCTCCAATAAAAACTGATAGATCAGCTGCTTCCGGGAGGTACCTAATACTTTTCGAAGCCCCACCTCTTTGGCCCGTTTGGCCGAGCGTGCCGTGGAGAGGTTCATGTAATTGATACACGCCAAAGCAAGGATAAGAAAGGCCACCGCTGCAAACACATACAAATATTTTTTGTCTGCTTGTGGCCCTAATTGATTGTTATCATAATAGACGTCCTGAAGTGGTTGCAGAAAATATCCCAGGTGATTTCCTTCGGCAAAAAATTGTTCAATCGTTTTACCAGTAATCCTTTCCAGCGCAGGGCTGGCGTTGTCCATGATCAACTGTGGTATTTTGCTTTCAACAGCTTCTTTGCTCGAAGTTGGCTCGATTTTTACGTAAGTCACCAGATTATGCCAGATCCAACTCCATTCAAAATATGCTACACCTTCATCTCCTAAAATGGAAACCAGCGGGCCGTAGGCGATGTGAGAATGCTTGGGTGCATCTTCAATGATTCCTGTTACTTTATACTCTTTATCATCGATTTTTAGCGATTGATTCAAAGGATCTTCACTGCCAAAGTATTTAGTGACATACGACTCAGGCAATACCACACTATACTTATCCCTGAATACTGTTTCCCTGTTACCGGCAAGCAAATGAAAATTGAAAATTTTAAGAAAGTTACTATCCACAGCCATTAGTGATGATTCCTTATATAAATCTTCATTCCGAATGACGAGGGTTTCTGAATAGGCACGTATTCGGGTAACATAGGCAACTTCATCGAAATTGGATGTAATGGCGGTACCGAGGGCAGGTGGTGTGGAAGGAAATTGATCTTCCATTGTATTCCATTTTATATCAGCAGTAAGCCGATAAATCCGATCGGAATTTTCATGAAAAGAATCAATATCAAACTCATACCGTACATATTGAATGATAAAAAGAAAGGAGGATATCCCAATGGCCAATCCCACCAGGTTGATCACTGTGTAGGTTAAATCTTTTCTTGCTTTTCTCAAGATTGTTTGTAAATAGTTTTTAAGCATAATTATTCGTTTCTCAGTATTTGCGTTCGCGTTTGTCTGACGATTTTTTGAATATCTATCTTACAAAGAACGAGTATTTTTAAAACAGTATATGAGGTATGCAGGGAAGCTACTAAATTTTGCAGGGAAATCAATCGGGTATTCCTTGATGGACTGAATTTTTATCTGGAATAAGTTAAACCGTAATTATGCAATAGAAACTATTGCATAATCAGACGATTTGAAAATCAACATGATGTTTCGATTGTTTAACAATTAGATACCAAATGTTTTTTATTTATTACAGGAAGATCAATTAAATTCAAAAACTTGAGAAAAATTTAACACCTAAGTAATAAGTTATATTACTCGTATTTAATTGATACAATGGGATTTGCGTAGGCAGCTTTAATTGCATGATAACTGATCGTTCCCAGGGCAATGATCAGTGTGATAATTCCAGGTAGAATAAAGAACCACCAGTTAATTTCGATTCTGTAGGCAAAGTTGTTGAGCCAGTCAATCATAAAGTAATTGGCAGTAGGAATGGCAATAATAATTGCTACGATAATTAACCAGAAAAAACGCTTCATTAGCTGGAAAACTATGTGGTAAACTTCAGCTCCAAATACCTTTCGAATACCAATTTCTTTTGTTTTCTGATTTGTGATAAAGGATGCGAGTCCAAATAATCCAAGACATGCAATTAAAATTGCAATGAAGGCAAAAATTGCCAGAACCTGTTGTGTTTTTCGTTCATTGTCATACAACTGACCATATTGTTCATCCAGAAAAGTATAGTCAAACGGTATTCCCGGAGCAAATTCATTCCATTTATCATTTGCAAATGATATTACTTCGGAAATATTATCTGCATTTATACTTAGAGCAATATTTCTCTGGACCCTTTTGTAGTAACCCCCTTCCAGAAAAAGGGCCATAGGTCGTATTTTTTGATGCAGAGATTCATAATGGAAATCTTTCACCACACCAATAATTGTAAAGAACCCCTGGTTATTTCCCCAGTTATTTACTTTTTTCCCAAGCGGTTCATCCCATCCCAGTAGTTTGACTGCTTCTTCGTTTAAAATAACTGCTGAAGAGTCCGAAATAAAATCTTGGGAGAAATATCGACCAGCTGCCATTTCAAGTTGCAATGTTTCTAAATAGTTATAGTCGCACATTCCAATATTCAGTGTAAAATTTTCAATACCTTCAGCTCCGAAACCAATATTAGAAAACCGTCCTCCGGGCAAAAAATTCGATCCTGAAACACTGTTAACTAGCGTATTACCAGTCAATACCTTCTTAAAACTTGTGATATTAGTTGTTAATACACCTGGATTATTAATTACAAGTACTTGTTCTTTGTTAAAACCAAGGTTTTTATTTTGAAAATATTCGAGTTGCTGATATACAATTAGAGTTCCAATAATAATAATCGTAGAAATGGTAAATTGGAATACAACAAGAATGTTGCGGATCCCGGATTTTTCATTACTTGTTGATGAGCTGCTTTTAAAAGCTACGATTGGTTTGACTGAGGACATGTAAAATGCGAAATAAGAACCGGAAAGTAGGCCAACTAGTAATCCTGTGATCAATAAAAATGGAATAGTTAATGGGTTTTTGAAATAATCTATTACAAGGATTTTACCTGTAAAATCACTAAACGTTGGTAGCAATAAGTGTACGATTAAAAGGGAAGCAATCAATGCTATGTAACTGAGAAGTATGGATTCAATAAAAAACTGGATAATTAGACTTATCCTTCCCGATCCAATCGATTTCCTGATTCCCACTTCCTTTAATCGTAAAGAGGATTTTGCAGTGGTGAGGTTCATAAAATTGATACATGCAATGAGCAGCGTAATGATGCTGACTACTGAAAAAATACTTACATATGTTTTATTTCCATTGGCTTCAAATTCACCATTTAGATCTGAATTCAGGTGAATGTCCGTGAGCGGCTGGAGATAATATTCCCAATAATTACCTTTTGCAACCCATTCATCAAATTCATCACCACCCATGTATTTCCTTGTAAAATCTTCCAATTTTACTTTCAGTTGTTCGCTGGAAGTGCCTTGTTTCAAAAGGAGGTATGACAGGTAGTTGTTACTTGACCAGCCTGTATCATTGATCAGGTCAGGGAAAGTGACCAATGACACAAGCATTGAATAGTGAAAATGGGAATTTGCAGGAACATCTGTGGTAACCGCGGTAACTTTCGCATTTACATCAGAGAGTCCCTGGGATGCCATTTCCATGCTAATTGATTTTCCAATTACATCCAATGTACCAAAGTATTTAAGTGCAGCTGATTCAGCCAAAACAACTGAATTTGGTTGACTGAGAGCAGTTTTTGGATCACCGCTAATTATGGGGATATCAAAAAGATCAAAGAAGGTTGAATCTGTGCCAAGAAGGCCATTTTCAAAATAAACGTCATCATCAATTTTTGATGTAATGTTCCTAAGTCTAAGAAATTTGACCCCATTTTCAATCTCAGGAAAATCTTCCAGCAGTTTTATAAATGTAATTGCAGACGAGAAAGTCTGGTTGATTTTTGTGTCGCCTATAGAGGCCCTTACAGCTACACGGTAGATGCGGTCCGCCTTGACATGAAAACGGTCGTAACTCCGTTCATTATTTACCCAGAGAAAAATCAAAATGGAACTGGCTAATCCAATCGCCAGCCCCATGATATTGATGATAGAGAACAATTTGTTTTTAATAATATTTCTCCAGGCAATTTTGAAGTAGTTGTTGAACATTATTGCAGATTTAATACTTATCCTTCAAAATACGGCAATTGCAATAGGTAGGATTCATTAATGCAGCATTGTTACAGAAATATGCAGGAAGTTGCATATTTCCTGTTAATATTTGCCAATCTGTATTGCATCATACATATTGAAAACTGATATTTAAGAAAATATTGAATCAATGACATGACTACTTATATCAATTTTTGGAGGTAATAACAAAACAAAATACTGAAATCAGACAAAAATAAAAATTTTTAAACATGAGAAAAATATTCTTCAATTTAATGGCACTGGCTTGTTTTACAATCATCTTTTCGTGCCAACAGAAAAATACAGTAGTGGAAGATGAGCAAGCATCAACGAATTACCTCAACGAATCTCCTGAAGATTTTAATAACCGGATGGAATGGTGGAGAGACGCCCGGTTTGGAATGTTTATACACTGGGGAGCATATGCAGTACCTGCAGGGATGTATGACGGTAAGGAAGTTAAAGGGATAGGTGAATGGATTATGAAACACGGGCAAATTCCCATTGGTGAATATGAGCAATTTGCCAGACAATTCAATCCTGTGAAGTTTGATGCCGAAGAGTGGGTGCAGATAGCTAAAAATGCAGGGATGAAATATATTGTAATCACTTCAAAACACCATGATGGTTTTGCCTTATGGGATTCGGAAGTTTCTGACTATAACATTGTTGATTATGGTTCCTATGGGAAGGATGTTTTAAAGGCACTTTCATCAGCGTGTAAAAAGGAGGGAATTGCACTCGGATTCTATCATTCCATTATGGACTGGCATCATCCCGATGCACAATCACAGAGCTACCTGATGAGCGATTCACTCATACATCCAAAAGGCAATCCTGACTTTCCACGTTACCTCGAAGAATACATGAAACCACAGGTAAAGGAACTGATAGATAATTTTGACCCGGCTATTTTATGGTTCGATGGCGAGTGGACGCAGGAATTTACCCATGAGCAGGGGCTGGAACTTTATCAATATGTACGATCGCTGAAACCAGAAATTCTTATAAACAATCGTGTTGATACCGGCAGGAGAGGAATGCAGGGGATGAATGAGGAAGGTGATGACTATGCCGGTGATTTTGGCACGCCCGAGCAGGAGATACTGGAAGGGACCTCGGTATTTGATTGGGAATCATGCATGACAATGAATGACACCTGGGGTTTTAAAGTAAATGACCATAACTGGAAATCTGCTGAACTATTGATCCATAACCTGATTGATGTAACTGCCAAAGGAGGAAACTACCTTCTGAATGTTGGCCCTACCGCGGAGGGAGAAATTCCAAAGCCAAGTGTAGAAAGGCTGAAGGAAATGGGAGATTGGCTGGGTATAAATGGCGAGGCTATTTATAATACTGAAAAACTTAACAGAAGCTATAAAGAAGGAGAAAACATACGATATATAAAGCGAAAGGGAGAGCAGGTATTCTATGCAGTTTCATTTGAAAAACCCGAACCCACTATCAGTTTCAATAAATTGATGCCCAACGAAGGATCTTCAATCTATCTGCTGGGTTTTGGACAACCCCTTGAATGGACATTTTCAGAAGATGATGGACTGAAAATACAAATCCCCCAGGATGCAATATCAGCGTTGAATTACGCCTGGACATTTAAAATGACAGGTGAAGAACGCGGACGGATTGCCGCGCTGCGCTCGCAATGACGATTGAAAAGGGCAGATTGCCATGTTGCGCTACCGATGACGTTTGGAAAAGACAGATTGCTGGGCTTCGCTCGCAATGCCGATTGGATCTTTGCTCGTGGTCAGGGAAGCCCTCTGTTCTCACCCGTCATTGCGAACCCCGGAGGGTGAAGCAATCTATATAATTGGAAGGGTTTGATTACCGCATTTCGCTCGCAATGACGATTATCCTTTTTGCACAACCCTTTGAGGGATATTTAGGTTAACAAATGTTTAATCGAATCTTTAAAACCGCGGCTTACTTTTAAGGAAACATCCGGTTCAAGCCGTATCTCGTATTCTCCATTTCCCAGGATATTTATCTTTTTAATATACTGAAGGTTTACAATGCTGGATTTGTGCACTCTTGCAAAATGGTCATTCGGAAGAATCTCTGATAGTTTTTTCATACTTTTTCTAAGGAGATAGAATCGGCCTTTTATATGGATTTTCACATAATAATCATAAGCCTCAATCCAATAAATATCCCCTAATTCAATAAAGTGGACCTGCCCTGCTTCTTTTACGATTAATCGATTGATACCCCCGGTTTCAGGATACTGAATAAGCTCAGAACCTTCATGTTCGTTAATGTTTTTATTCGAAACAATTCGTATTAATTCCTGATGTTCATTTTGAATTTTGCTGCTTCGAATATTCATTTTGGCCTTCTCTAGCGATACATAAAAACGGCCATTCGTAAACGGTTTTAGCAGATAGTCTAATGCGTGCACCTCAAAGGCTTTGAGTGCATATTGGTCGTAAGCGGTAGTGAATATGATTGCAGGTAAACGATCCGGGGTGATACTTCTGATTACTTCAAAACCATCTACTACAGGCATTTGAATGTCCAGGAACATCAATTCAATGCGAAATTCGTTCAACACATCAATAGCCTCGATTCCGTTCCTGCAGGTAGCAATTATCACAATTTCTTCATCATTTCGTAACAATAATTCAACGCCTTCGCGGGCTTCGGTTTCATCATCTACAATTATTGTTTTTATTTTATTCATTTCAACCCTTGATGGTTTCCCTGATGGGTAAATGTAAAATGACAGAAACACCGTCTTTTTTTTCTTTTATTAAAAAACGGATATCTTTTTTATACAGTTTCATTAACCTTGTCGAGGTATTGGCCAACCCGATTCCTTTATCTTTTTGAAATTCCCAGTTGTCAGGGAGTTTCGATCCGCTGTTGTAAATCTCAAGTTCGATGCGCCCGTTTTTAATTCTCGACTGAATTTTTAACAAGGAATGTCCCAGGTTCTTGGAGATACCATGTTTGAAGGCATTTTCTACAATCGGCTGTAAAATAAAGTTGGGTACTTCCAGTTTGTTTAATTGCTCATCAAGGTCCCACTCGATAGTGATGCGATCCTTATATCGTTGTGACTCAATTGAAAGATATTTTTTTAATAAACTGATTTCCTCTTCAAGCAGCACAAATTGTGTTGTTTCCTTTTTCAGGCTCTGTCGAAGCATTTCACTCAAACTGCTGATCATGTTAACTGCTTCTTCCTTTTTATTTTTTCGTACCATCATTGCGATGGTGTTGAATGCATTAAATAGAAAATGGGGGTGAAGTTGCATCTTCATGCTTTTGAGATGCGATGCCGAAAGTTCTGATTCGAGTTCTAATCGTTGGTTAAACTGATCCTGAAATTTTCTATAGTAGTTAATCGATACAAGAACAATAAGGATCATCCAATAAACAGCTATTGAAAGAGGGACATCATACCATGTACTAACGTATAAAGGCACTAACTTATCAAAACTCATTATTTCGTTTTCGAAAAATAATCGATCCAATAAAATTGCAATTACGGGGGTCAGGAGTTTATGTATGATTCCAAAAATTAAGCTTGAAATAGCATGGATTGTATAAAATCGGGTTTTAGCTAGATTGAAAGTAGCCACATACCCTGGGAAAACAGCAAAGCTTAGAACCCAGTACGTAAGATATGTAGAAATTGGCCATTGAAATAAATACAGAGTATTGTACTGATAATCAAAATATTGTGTAAATGAAAATGTTTTTATTATTTCGAAAAGGCATAGGAGAGACCAAAATATAAAATTAAACCACAGGAGGTTTTTTGTCCTTAATGCCCTCTCAATAGCATTCATTCAAGGTACTGTTTTATTGTTTTTAACACATCGGGCCAGGCTACTTTTACAGCCTTGTAATACCAATCCCAATCTTCTCCTTCCTGGTATCCACTCTGAATAATTGTCAGGGAAGTCAGGGAGGGGTTATCTTCTTCGGGTTCAACTTTTATAGTCAGATTCATCGGACCAAGAATGGGCAAATTTGGATGAAAGTAGGCATAATTCTCAATTTCGAGTATCGAACCGGCTTCATATTGTTTGATGGTACCGCTTGTTACGTATTTGAACCCATCTTCGGAAATATCCCAACCGAGGCAATAAAGTCCCCCTTTTTTCTTCTCAATTAGTGCTTTTTGCACACCCCACCAACCTTTGAGGGTTTCGAAATCAGTAAATGCATCCAGCACTTCAGTGGGTGTTCTTTTGATGGGAATCGTTGCTGTTACCTTTTTCATCGTTGAGTATATTAAATAATGATAAAGATAACAGTCTCTCATTCATTAAACACAACTAAAATTTTCGCAGAACTTTTATGAAATTTTTTCCATCCAAGATTTCAGGTTTGGATTCAGTTGTTTCTCAATTTCACGCCAAGACGCAAAGCGCAATAAAAAAAAGCTGCACAAGGCAGCTTTTTGAAAATGTGATCTCTAAAAGAGATTATATATGGATATTGATTTATTTTTTATCGTCTTCCACTTCTTCAAACTCAACGTCTGATACATCACTTTCCGATGATGCTTCTTCTGCTCCCGGGGCTCCATCAGCACCTGGTGCAGCATTGGGATCATTTTGTGTAGCCTGGTACATCTCCTGCGAAGCAGCCTGCCAAACAGTGTTCAAGCCTTCCATTGCTTTATCAATTGCTTCAATATCCTGCGATTGATGCGCTTTCTTTAGTTCCTCAAGCGCCCCTTCAATGGCGGTCTTATTGCCATCTGAAAGCTTATCACCGTACTCCTTCATTTGTTTTTCAGTTTGAAAAATAAGTGAATCAGCAGCATTGATCTTGTCGATTTTTTCCCTTTCGGCTTTGTCGGCTTCGGCATTTGCTTCCGCTTCTTTCTTCATCTTTTCAATTTCTTCATCGGTAAGTCCCGAAGAAGCTTCGATCCTGATCGACTGTTCTTTACCGGTACCCTTGTCCTTAGCAGATACATTCAGTATACCATTGGCATCGATATCAAATGCTACCTCAATTTGAGGTATCCCCCGTGGTGAAGGCGGTACACCATCAAGGTGGAACCTTCCGATTGTACGGTTATCCTTTGCCATTTGACGTTCTCCTTGTAGCACATGGATCTCAACAGATGGTTGATTGTCGGAAGCAGTGGAAAATACCTCTGATTTTTTTGTAGGTATTGTAGTGTTTGATTCGATAAGCCGCGTAGTAACGCCACCGAGTGTTTCAATACCCAGTGACAAAGGTGTTACGTCAAGCAGAAGTACATCTTTTACTTCACCTGTAAGTACACCACCCTGGATTGCTGCTCCAACGGCCACAACCTCATCAGGATTTACTCCTTTTGAAGGCTTTTTACCAAAAAACTTTTCAACTTCTTCCTGTATGATTGGAATTCTTGTAGATCCACCAACCAGTATTACCTCGTCAATATCAGAAGGAGACAATCCGGCATCTTTTAATGCCTTTGCAACCGGTTTCATAGACCGTTGAATAAGGTCATGGGCCAATTGCTCAAATTTTGCCCTGGAAAGTTTTTTTACAAGGTGTTTTGGAACACCATCAACCGGCATAATATACGGCAGATTGATTTCCGTTTCGGTAGAACTAGATAATTCAATTTTCGCTTTCTCAGCAGCTTCTTTCAAACGTTGCAGTGCCATCGGATCCTTTTTAAGGTCGATACCTTCATCACTTTTGAATTCATTGGCAAGCCACTCGATAATTACCTGGTCGAAATCATCGCCTCCCAGGTGAACATCACCATTTGTAGATTTCACTTCAAATACGCCATCTCCAAGTTCGAGAACTGAAATATCAAAAGTACCTCCACCAAGGTCATAAACGGCGATCGTTATATCAGCGTTTTTCTTATCAAGTCCATAGGCAAGTGAGGCGGCTGTGGGCTCGTTAATAATTCTTTTTACTTCAAGACCGGCTATCTCTCCTGCCTCTTTCGTAGCATGCCGCTCTGAATCATTGAAGTACGCCGGAACAGTAATAACTGCTTCCTTTACTTCTGTACCCAGGTAGTCTTCCGCTGTTGATTTCATTTTTTGTAAAATCATTGCCGACAATTCCTGCGGTGTATATGTACGATCGCCAATTTTAACGCGCACTGTATCATTGTTTCCTTTTTCTATGTTGTAAGTAATGGTTTTTAACTCAGCAGGAACTTCTGTGTATTTTTTTCCCATAAATCGTTTTACGGAACTTACTGTATTCATTGGGTTTGTGATTGCCTGTCGTTTTGCCGGATCACCAACTTTTCGTTCACCCTTTCCATCATCTAAAAATGCCACGATTGAGGGCGTGGTCCGCCTCCCTTCGCTGTTAGGAATTACAACCGGTTCGTTACCTTCCATAACTGCAACGCACGAATTCGTAGTACCTAAATCAATTCCAATTATTTTTCCCATATCTTTTATCTTTATCGTATTATAACTTCATATTTATCCTGTCAGCATCTATTCTACAATGCTTATGCCAATCGTATTATTTGAAGTTTTTATGACATATTGTCATAAGTGAATGCGTTTCTGTTTTAAAATACGCCATTAATGCTACCTTTGCGCTTCATTTTTTCAACGAATGGGATTACTAAAGGAATTAAAGCGAAGAAGGACTTTTGGAATTATTAGTCACCCGGATGCGGGTAAAACAACATTAACGGAGAAATTATTGCTGTTTGGTGGAGCTATAAATAAAGCAGGGGCGGTAAAATCCAATAAAATAAATATGCATGCCCGTTCAGATTGGATGGAGATAGAAAAGCAAAGGGGAATCTCGGTGGCTACCTCTGTCATGGGATTTGAGTACAAATCAATGAAAATCAATTTACTGGATACCCCCGGCCACCAGGACTTTGCGGAAGACACCTATCGTACTCTTACGGCAGTAGATAGTGTAATCATGGTAATTGATTGCGTAAAAGGTGTAGAACAGCAAACAGAAAAACTAATGGAGGTGTGCCGGATGCGAAATACACCTGTGATGGTTTTTATTAACAAACTGGACAGGGAAGGGCGTGATCCGTATGAACTCCTGGATGAAATTGAAAATAAATTGCAAATAAAAATCCGGCCTTTGAGCTGGCCCATTGGAATGGGTAAGCAGTTCAAAGGTGTATATAATCTTTTCGACAGTAAATTAAGATTGTTTGAACCAAGTAAAACCACTATAGCGGAAGGCATAGAGATAGATGACTTAAATGATCCGATAATCGACGAAAAAGTAGGTGAAAATCATGCAGCACAATTGCGCGAGGACGTTGAATTGATTGAAGGTGTTTATCCTGCATTTGAAACTGATGCATACCTTGACGGCCACCTGGCCCCTGTTTTTTTTGGCAGTGCAGTCAATAATTTTGGTGTGCAGGAACTTCTGGACTGTTTTATCCAGATTTCTCCAGAACCCAAAGCACGTGAAACTGATGTACGTGTGATTGAACCTGAGGAAAAAGCATTTTCTGGTTTTATTTTTAAGATACATGCCAATATGGATCCCAGGCATCGAAACAGGATTGCTTTTGTCAGGGTTTGTTCGGGGACTTTCGAGCGAAAACAAAATTATCATCATGAAAGGTTGGGGAAGAAATTCAGGTTCTCAAATGCAACGGCGTTTATGGCCCAGGAAAAAGAGGTAATTGATTTTGCGTATCCCGGTGATATCGTTGGCCTTTTTGATACCGGGAATCTAAAAATTGGTGATACTCTTAATGAAGGGGAAGGAGGTACTTACAAAGGTATTCCCAGTTTTTCACCAGAAATATTCCGGGAAGTAATCAACCTGGATGCAATGAAATCGAAACAATTGGAGAAAGGGTTGGTGCAGCTTATGGATGAAGGGGTTGCCCAATTGTTTAATTTTGAACTTGGATCACGAAAAGTAGTGGGAACCGTTGGCCAACTACAATTTGAAGTAATCCAGCACAGGCTTCTTCATGAATACGGTGCATCCTGCAGGTTTCAGCCTGTCAATCTTCACAAAGCGGTTTGGTTTCACAGTGATGATAAAAAGAAAATAAAGGAGTTCATCGATTCTAAATATCGTCATATTGCAAAAGATAAGGATGGAAACTGGGTTTTTATGGCTGAAACTAAAGCATGGTTGCAAATGGTTCAGGAAAATTTCCCGGAAATAGATTTTTACTTTACATCGGAATTTTAATTTCAATCTGGTAACTAATA
>CAZONK010000092.1:0-12750 GCA_964581095.1 uncultured Roseivirgaceae bacterium | reverse complement strand
CTGCTGAAATCCAGCTTAAACCGTTTTTGGAGCTGGTACTTTAAGCTGACAGCAATGGCTATGTTTTTACTCCTCCTCTCCTGGTCTTTTCTTCCCCAGGACCTTCATTATTCTTTGATTCCAATAGTGTTGATTATACTGGTGCGCAGTACTTACATTAGCTGGGGCAATGCCTACAAAACGAAATACCGGGGTAACTGATACGACGTTAAAAATACAACATTATAAGCGAGTATAATCCCAGGGTTATAAGTACTATCCCCGGGATTATTTTAATAAGTTTATTGTCAGGCTCAATGAATTTGCCTGTTTTGTAAGAAAGTAGTCCGAGTAAACTTAATATACTAAGTGTACCTAATGATATCCCAAGTACGTAAGACCAGATGGGTACATCATCAAAATTTACCCAGGAATTACTTTGGAGATAAGCAGTTACAGCAATCCAGAAAGGTATAGCTAATGGATTACCAATACTTAGTAATACCCCCTTCCTGAACCCACTCGAAGCCATCACCGGGGTCTTGATTTCTCCGCCTTTTTTCTTTCGAAGAGCCAGGAGGTTTACGCCTCCAAGTGCAAGCAAAACAACAGCAGTAATTAATTGAAAATTTTCTTTTATTGCAGGACTGGAGGTGATAAATATTTGAAACTTTATTGCGATTGCGGCATATACATATTCAATGAGGGCTGCTGCAAGGGCCATACGAAATGCAGCACCCAGATGTTTTCTCAATCCGAGTTGTATTACACTCAAATTGATGGTGCCGGGTGGTATGGAACCTATAAAACTAAAGAAAAACCCGAAAGCAAGGTTACTAAGCCAAATCATTCTTCAACATTAGGTGTTTTTTTTAAGTTTATTGTATTTTTTAATATTCTTAACAACCTGCATTCCCTCTCTTAACGACAAATACGGGATTCCTTTTTTGTGGTTTATTACACTAATATCATACATCACTTTCCAATGAGAAAGCAGCACCTTGTAAGCGGTCCACAGGCTGGAATTGGGATGGTAAATATGTGCCGGTTCTGCACCTGCACCATTCAGTTCCATAATTTTCATTTTGCCTTCATACAGTGCTTCGATGGATTCGCAACGCAGGTCAAACCTTCCAAAAAAGAAACCTTCAATCATTTTGCTTAGTTCGTCAAATACTCTATTTAGTTTATCGTTGATATACTTATTCCCATTTAAAAATGCAGTTCCCCTGATATGATTACCAATTGGCATAATTACTAATTTCTTGTCTTGTGGTGGAATAGATTGTAGTAATTCGGGTTCTGATTGCTCCAGGGTCTTTATTTGCAATACTGCCCTGGGATTTTTCCGCATCAGTTCAATCACAGATGAGGATCCATCTCCTATAACGCTCAACATTTTTTTCTCCACGATGGATGTAACCTTCCCCTGGCTTTCATCAGGGTACCGGTAGTAGAATACTCCCAATTCTACCGGCATCTCAATATATTCCTGGAGAAGATAGTCAACTTTATTTTCAGTTAAGTATTCTCGTAACTCATCCTCAGAATTAATTTTTTCAACCATCCATCCACGTTCGCCAATATCCGGTTTAAGTATTACCGGGTACATGACATTGTTGATTTTCATGATGGCTTTTATCTTTTCAAATGTGAGTGATTTATCAATAAAAGCAGTTTTTGGGATAAGCTCTTCAGGAAGTGTCTTCATTATTTTTATTTTGGACTCACCCAACATTCCACCATATTCAATACCCGGGTTGGAAGCAGTAAAGAAGAAAAATGAACGCGCTTTAATGGATAGCCAGAACCAATATATATATACAGGAATATAAACTACCGGCAGTGGCCAGTATTCCCAATGCAATAATCGTATCCAAAATGTGGATGTTTTAAATATATTGGGCATAACAGTGAATACTTCAGGCTTTTACGGTTTGTTGCTTCCGATATCTTAATGTAGATACCGCAACGCCAAAACCTTCAGGTAGTTTAATGTAAGGGGTAATCTCTACCAACCCGATTTTGAGGATGGCCATATGATGTATGGCATGCTCCACATTGTAAACCAGTTCGCGTTGATAATTTGATTTAATTTCCAGTATATCATCTTCCTCCAGATCATAGTTGATCTCAAGTTTTAAAGTATGGTCCAGGGGTGAAGTTTTGATAAATTGGATAATCCGTTGGATGGTTGTAAGTGCAAATACAGGATTTTCTTCAATTTGAATGTCTCTACGTCGGTTGTCATAGTTTACAACATTTGATATGCTGCTTTCTTCAAGACATATAAAAAATTCCAGCGTATGGCGAATATGCTGTCCTAATGTGGAATTACTAAGGGACTTGATTGGAATAACATAATCGTTTGGTTTTATCTGATTAATTACATCAGATAGCTGCAACAGTACCGTCTCGCTCGCTTTCTTAATATTCATCGGTTATTACTATTTCAGTTTACAGGTTTATTGTTTGGTTTTGATCTACCAATAAATGAAAACCTAATTCATAGACGATTGGTTCCCAAATCTATAAAATCCGACCCAAAATTCTATGTTTCTAAGTGTATTTCGCTTATTCTGGAGCATCAAGTGCATCGTTAATCAAATCCCAAATAAGTCCCGGTTCGTAACCTTTTGAGATTGTAAATGCAGCAATTTTGTTTTTCAATTGGAAGGGTTTAAATTTTCCAGTAAACTGGTCATTTTTTTTTAGAATTATTTTTTTCGCCGATGCTATATATTCTTCATCATCAATTTCTTCCATTCCTTTTCGGATACAATACTCCGAAATTTTTCTTTTCTGAAGTTCGCGTTTGATCCTGATACGACCCCAATGTTTTACTCGAAATTTACCCCCTGCATATGCCCTTGTAAATCGTTCTTCATTGATGTAATTTTCAGTAATTAAATAACTGAGAAGGTCGTTTACCTGGTTTGTATATAATCCATATCCATATAGTTTTACTTTTACCTCTTCCTGGCATCGTTCCTGGTAGGCACAATATGCTGCCGCTTTTAATTTTGCCTCATCGTACGATATTTTCCTGGGATTGACAGGCTCCTCGTCATTAACCAATCTGGCCATCATTTATGTTATTTCACGTAACCTTTTCTTCTTAGAATGGTTTCGACAAATTTGCGTTCGTTGTCTGTTTTGAAAATTTTAAAAGGCAAATGGATCATCTGCACTTTACTCATAATTAACAGTATATAATCTTTGCCCACTTTTGCTCTTTTTACCGAATCCCATTTTACCGGCATACCTTGTTTTGTGGATACTTTAATAAGGATTTGCTGACTGTTGATTTCATAACCGAGACGCTCAAATAAAAATTTGCTGTCTTCCATTTGTGTGATTCCAATGAATTGAATAACCCAAAAAAGTATATAGAGCACGAGGGCAATACCCGCCCCGATAAACCACCAGTTGGAAGGGACAAATATGTAGCCACTGCAAATGGCAGCTACAATCAGGAACACCCACCATTGTTCTCTCAAAATGTTGAGAAGACCTAATTTTGTATAGGTAGCTGTTTCCAGTTTATATTTTCTAGTCTTAACGTTCATATTGACGAATTAATACCTGTTTGATTAAGAAAATTGATGAAAAACAGTGCAAAGATAATGTCTTCCTATTGAAATTTGTAGGAGTTATGGATAGGAAATCAATTATTCATTCAGGTTTTATCGGCCTTGAGCGACATATCAAGACTTTTGAATGAATGGGTAAGTGCACCAACCGAAATATAATCTACACCGCATTCCGCAATTTCTTTTATTGTATTTTCTGTGATACCACCGCTCGCTTCAGTAATGAATTGAGAATCAACCATTTCTACTGCAATACGAATATCTGAAGGTATCATGTTATCAAGTAGGATAGCACTTACTCCTCCCTCTTCAACCACTTCCTCAACCTCCTTCAGGCTACGGGCTTCCACCTCAATCTTAAGGTTGAGGCCGGTTTTGTTTAAATATTCCTTTGTTGCCAGGATGGCCGGTTTGATTCCCCCTGCAAAATCAATGTGATTGTCTTTAAGCATTATCATGTCGTACAATCCAAACCGATGGTTTGTTCCTCCACCAATTTTCACAGCCCATTTTTCAGCTATTCTGAAATTGGGTGTCGTTTTTCGGGTATCCAGCAACCTGGCTTTTGTATTTTTTATCAGATTTGCCATGCCCCTGGTTTTTGTTGCAATACCTGACATTCGTTGCATACAGTTTAATACGATTCTTTCGGCCATTAGAATTGATCGTGCATTCCCTGCAACATCAAACGCAACATCACCAGTATAAATTGGTTCGCCATCATTTTTTGAAGAATTGAATTTGAGTTGAGGATCAATGCGATCAAATATCAATTTTGCAATCTCCATTCCTGCGATAATGCCATCTTCTTTTATTTTCAGAATTGCCTTTACTTTTGTGATTTCAGGAATTGAGCCCAACGAACTATAGTCACCGGCACCAACATCTTCAGCTACTGCCTGATCGATAAATTGAGTAATTGATTTTGAGTTCAGGTAATCCGTTGAGGTAATCAAATCAAATGATTTAGTCAGTCTTTATAAAAACTCATGGCATGAACAAGAAAATTATTCTCTTCTTCTTTCAGTCGAATCCAAACACGAAACGATCCTGTTTTATAAGAATACTGACCAATTACATAGGGAGACCCGGCCTTTGATGCGCCTTGATGAATAATTTGAAAATCAGTTGGGGGAAAATCCTTAAAAAACCCTTTCAAGACAACTTCTGCTTGGGCTTTACTATAACTTGTGTTGTCACCATCAATGTCAATATCCGTGCTTTTGTATAAATACTTTATCAATTCTTTAGAACTACCCACTTTTAAAGCTACACGCACATTACTTATCACCTCCCCTTGTCCAAAAATTTTGGGAGTGGTTGAAAGAATAAGCATTGCTACCAACAATATGAACAAACTGTTTTTCATGTAATTGTATGGAGGGCGAAAATTATGCCACATGATTAATAAATATGGTATTAAAATTACATTTTATCAATGAATACATCACTGCAAAACCTAATTTTGAATAGTTATATTTGCAAAATATCTAAATCAAGTCATAAATATAGAACACAGCAATAGAATATGGGGCGAAATGTGCTTTTGATGATCCTCGATGGTTGGGGGATTGCAAAAAACAAGGAAGTATCTGCAATTGACAAGGCGAACACACCTTTCATTGACTCATTGTATGAAAAATATAAACACAGCAGGCTTCATGCGTCGGGACTTTCTGTTGGATTGCCCGATGGTCAGATGGGTAACTCTGAAGTAGGCCATGTAAACATTGGTGCGGGGCGCATTGTCTATCAGGACCTTGTCAAAATCAATAAAGCTGTTGAAGAAGCAACGATTTCTCAAAAACCTGAAATTAGTAAAATTATTGATTACGCAAAGGGGAATGATAAACCGATTCATTTGATAGGGCTTGTTTCTGACGGAGGAATTCATTCACATATTATTCATCTGAAAGGGATGATCGATATATTTTCAAGTGCTGGAATTAAAAACCTGTATGTTCATGCTTTTACAGATGGGCGGGATTGCGATCCAAAGAGCGGACTTGGTTTTATAGATGATCTACAAAACTACCTGGATGAAAAAGGAGGTCAGATAGCAAGTATTATGGGTCGTTATTTTGCTATGGATAGGGATAACCGGTGGGAAAGAGTTAAAAAAGCATACGATGCCATGGTAAATGGCATGGGTTACCATACAACGGACCTTGTTGGGGCAATGGAGATTTCTTATGAATCCGGAATAACAGATGAATTTGTTGAACCGATTATCCATTCTGATTCTCAAGGCAACCCATTGATGACAATCAATGATGATGATATTGTAATTTGTTTTAATTTCAGAACAGACAGGGGCAGGGAAATTACGCAAGTACTTAATCAACATGACTTTCCCGATTATGGAATGAAAAAACTGGACCTGTATTACGTCACAATGACTAACTATGATCGTACTTTCCAAAATGTTCGTGTGATTTATGAAAAAGATAACTTAAACAATACCATAGGTGAGGTACTTGAGAGGAACAATAAAAAGCAAATCAGAATTGCTGAAACCGAAAAATACCCACATGTTACTTTCTTTTTTTCCGGAGGAAGGGAAAATGAGTTTGATGGAGAAAAGCGGATTCTCATCCCCTCACCAAAAGTAGCAACTTACGACCTGCAACCGGAAATGAGTGCTGAGGGTATAACACAAAATATAATTCCTGAACTTGAGAAACAGGAAGTGAATTTTGTATGCCTTAATTTTGCCAACCCTGATATGGTTGGGCATACAGGCGTATTTGAAGCTGCAGTAAGTGCATGCGAAACTGTTGATAAATTCGCTAAAGAAGTGATAACTACCGCATTGGAAAATGGGTATGTAACTATAATCATTGCTGATCATGGCAATTCGGATAAAATGATAAATAAGGATGGAACGCCCAATACTGCACATACAACGAATCTTGTTCCTTGTATTTTGGTAGACGATCAATTTACAGGTGAGATTGCTGATGGAAAGCTTGGGGATTTAGCACCAACAATTCTTACATTAATGGGTATTGATATACCTGATGAAATGGACGGAAATGTACTTATATCCTGACTGTTTTGAGGTCCTATTTTTCTTTCCTGGTTCTCGGAATTTTCCTTATTTCCTGCAATACGGGTGCACCGCAAAAACAAATTAGCGAATATTATAATTTAGATAGCCTTGTTAATGGCCAGATCAGTGTACTTACAGCAGGTCATTTCAATACACATAAAAAAGTAACACTTGATGGTGAGAATGAAGAGGTAAGTTCGGAATTAACCAAAGAACAATGGAGGGATGAGCTTAAGTTGTTCATTGACGCAGATATGAATGTATCTTCACTATCTGGAGTATATGAATGCAATTGTGGTATTAATGACAAAAACAGTAACCTGCTCGTTGATAGGTATTCTCCCAAAAATGTTAAAGACAAAAGTCGAATCAGGTTGTTTGAGGTATATTATTTCAAAGAGATATCACAAGTAAGAAAAATATTGATTGAAGAGAAAGAAGAAAATGAATTGTACTATTCAAGTCGTCGGTTGGTGATGAATTTTGAGAATAACCGGGAAGGCATGATGTTATCATCATGGACCATCGAAGGCTTTCAAAAGCTCATATTAAAAGACACAGTATCATATTTTGTAGAAGGAACAGTGGTGAAAGAAGGCTTAGATTTTTAAAATTGCGTGGAGAAAATCAAGATTTTTCCTTTTGTCTTTCACAACAATTAGCATCGTCTCCAGGTCATACCTAACCATTTTCATGGCAGTACTTCCAAGCAGAAGGTTCGACAATTGTGTCCTTCCTCTTGATCCCATCACAATTAGGTTTACGTCGTTTTCCAAAGCGGTATCATGGATGAGTCTTGCAGGATTGTGATGTTCGTCCAATGAAAATATGCAGTGATATTCATTCTTACTTATTCCCATAGACTTGAAGAATTTTCTGCAGTCTTTTTTTGAGTTTTTTTCCATTATACCGGCAAATTCTTCAAATGATTTGCCAGTCGTATGGTATCCTGAAGGTACTTTGTAAGTATGGTGGTAAATTATCTCTGCATCCAGTTTATTGGCGATTTCCGTAGCCTGCTCAATGGCCATTACTGAATATTTTGAGAAATCAACAGGAACCATAATTTTCTTGACCGCTAAATGTGCATCATTGGGTACAAGAAGCATAGAACAATGCGAAACCTTCACAATTCTTTCTGCAAGCATTCCTGAACCTCCTTCGGGTAATTTCTTCCCCATCACGATGAGGTCAATTTCTTTTAAACGTGACCATTTTAGGATTTGATCTGCCCTGTTTCCTTCTTCAATCTTAATTTTGTAAAGCTCTTTTCCTTCGTGGAAATATTTTTCAACCCGGTCTTTTATCAAATTTTCTATCTTCTCATCAATAGGTGTTGCCAGGTGAGGATATTCATTTTTTACTCCTTCAGGAAGGTCAAATTTTTTAGCAGCATGAAAAAAGTAGATTTTCTCGGAATCAAGAAGCTTCACCATTTCAGAAGCGACCTTGATGAGTTTTTTATCATTTTCACGAAGATCGAGGCAAACAAGAATTCGTCTTATCTTATACATTCTAGCTATAAAATTGGTTTTTGTCGTAATAATTTGACAACCATAAATTAATAATATAATGATTAGATATCAATAATTACAATCAATTACTTTGAGGAATTAATTTGAATAGTACGGGAAGTGTAAATAATGCGTGTGGTAATAAAATTGACCTGAAAGCAGGCAATTGTTGGATACAATCTATCAGGAAATCCCTTAACCTCTTGCTGTCTTCCGGGTTAATTTCTTCCGATTGATATTTATTAATAAGCCTTGTCATAGGCTCATTTCCTTTCAGCTTTTCCCTTAGCTTTGATTCATTTCTTTGGGTTACACTTAAGATCTTTCCCAGATAATCTTTTTTCATTTTTTCGGGGTTCTTGGTGTTATGTAGTCCTTCCATTTCTTCCCAATTGGAAATAATGAACCCCTCAACTGCTATTTTACTTTTTACAACGTCGTCATGTACAAATCCCAGGTGATTGCTCAGATTTTCTAAAAATGTTTCTTCGAATTCATCGACCCTGCTATCAGCCCAAACAGTCAATATTGCCAATTCAAGAAAGAATTTTTTTAATAACCAGGAGTTGTTTTGAGGCAGCTCAATTTCGTCAATTGAAATTCCATCTGACATTAAAGCTAAAGCCGACTTCTCTGTTGATTTCGAGAATTCAGCCACTTTTAAAAACTGATCGAGAAAGACACGTTCTTCTTTTTCAATGATGTAGTTGGCACTCGCAGCAGCTAACATAATTTTTAATACAGTGAATCGCAGGTCTTCCTTTTCCTGTCTAAAATAATCAGTCACAATTTTTTCAGATTTCAGGTTAATCCATTGCCCAAATAGATAGATATCCAGAAAAATCAGTGAACTATAAAAAAAATGACTCCAGAATTCATTACTTCCAGGCAACTTGGAATATATCCTTTTGCTAATGGCTTCTTCAGCAACCACTTCCGTTAATTTTTCAGCACCCCACAAAGTACGGTCCCTGACTTTTAAATGGGGAAATATACCCGAGTAGAAAGAGATAATATATTTAGTTGCTTTATCAATGGTGCGAACGTAATCATCTTCATTTTTAATATTGCTTTCATTAAATAAGAGGCAGGTATTTATAAGGCTTTCGGTGTTGAGAATTTTAAGCTTATCTCCATCTGATATCGAATCAAAATCATAAATATCTAAATTCTCTGGTGCAACGGGTGTTCCATACAATATTCCTGTGGGTTGCAGGAGACTGTATAATGACATATCATGGTGACGTCCTGTATGTAATATACCCTTACCATACAATCCTTTTCTGTATTCGAGGTGTTGTTTATACCAGCCTTTTTCTGTTAAATTCATAATTACTTATTAAACCACAACCCTTATAGAAACTTAAGTCTGACCTGGGAGCAAAAAGGTGAAGGTAATTCATTTTTCTCCTCTGCAAAACCATTCGCACACTTAAATACTTAAAGGTTAAGTACATCAATATTATTAAATGCCATGAATATAATCGTAATATTTTGTTGTCTTCTTCATTTTTTATCTGTTCGGACTTAAATTGAGGTTAACAATTCTTCGATTTTGGTGAATCAAGATACAATATACAGAGGTGTAATTAAAAAGAGTGTAAAGCGTTTTTATAAAACAATATCGCTCCTTTTGTTGAGTACCACAATCGGGATTGTTGGATTTAAATTGATTGAATAATTTACGACATTGGAGGCATTTTTCATAACTGTGATTACATTATCTACGGTAGGATTTCAAGAGGTACGGCCTTTGTCCGATGCATTATTTATTTTGATTGGGAACGAAACGGACCTGAAGAGGTTTAAAAAACAGTTTATCCGATAGTAGCAGTTAAAAACCTATTTTACCACCTTTATAACCATTTTTCTCAAGTTCTTGTGCTGTAGATTCTACCTTAGTTTTTAACTCATTTTTATATTTTTCGAGCGCGTTTGAAGTATCATCTTCGTATGAACCAATAATTCTGGCTGCAAGTAACCCCGCGTTTTTTGCACCATTAAGGGCCACTGTTGCTACGGGAATACCTCCGGGCATCTGCAATATAGAAAGTATCGAATCCCAGCCATCGATTGAATTGCTGGATTTGACGGGTACTCCAATTACCGGCAATGTGGTAATCGATGCTACCATGCCGGGCAAATGGGCAGCACCTCCTGCACCTGCAATAATAGCTTTGAACCCCCTCGATTTTGCCTTTTCAGCGTAATCAAACATGCGTTGTGGTGTGCGGTGTGCAGACACAATCGTAATCTCAAACGGGATATTCAACTCTTCCAGGACAACTGCCGCTTCTGCCATTACTTTTAAATCGGACTTGCTTCCCATTATTATACCTACTTTAGGTTCACTCATACTTTTACCTTTAATGTATCTTTAACAAACTTTGCTTTTTCTTTCAATTTAGCTAAATCGTGGTTTGTAATTGTTACATGACCCATTTTTCTGAACGGTTTTGTTATTTTTTTCCCATATAAATGGATATGTACTCCTTGGCAACCAAGCACCTGATTGATACCTTCGTAGCGCGCCGGCCCGGTAAAACCTTCTTCTCCTAATAGATTCACCATTGCTGAAGGTATCACTGTTGAAGTATCGCCCAATGGCATATTTAAAATTGAGCGTAAATGTTGTTCGAATTGGGATGTAATATTTCCCTCAATGGTTTGGTGTCCACTATTGTGTGGGCGCGGAGCGATTTCATTGATAAGAACATCGCCATCTTTTGTTACAAACATTTCGACAGCAAGTAATCCCACCATTCCGAGTTTGTCAATTACCTCGACCGCGATATTTTCTGCCTTTTTCTCAATTTCTTCAGGTATCGCAGCAGGGGAATATAAGTACTCTACGAGGTTTGCTGTTGGATGAAAAGATAATTCTACTGACGGGAACACTGCAGTTTCACCTAAGCTGTTTCGGGCAACTACCACAGATATCTCTGTTTCAAAATCAATAAACTTTTCTACGATACCCGGTTTATCAAAGGAGTTTTGCATATCCTCATAATTTTTGATAACCTGAACACCCCTACCGTCATAGCCTTCGGTTGCGAGTTTGTTTACAAATGGAATCCAATGTGAATATCCTTGAACCTCTTCTCTGTTTGCTGTTATTGCAAAATCTGATGTTGGGAATCCATTTGTTTTGTAGAAATTCTTTTGCGATATTTTATTTTGTATTAAGCGAATTACATCAGGTTGAGGATACACCATCTTACCTTCCTGCTGTAGCTTTTCCAACGCATCAACATTTACATTTTCAATTTCAATAGTAATAAGGTCACACTCTGAGCCGAAAGTATATACTGTGTCAAAATCAGTTAATTTACCACAAACAAATCGATGTGTAATAGATTTGCATGGTGCATTTGGATCCGGATCGAGTATGGAGATATTCAGGTTGAAATCGATCGCCGACTGGATAAGCATTCTGCCAAGCTGCCCACCACCAAGAATACCAATTCTCGTTTCGGTAAAAGCACTGTTCATATTTTAAAAATTAGAAAAGTGAGGGAAATTTTTCTACCTCTTCCAATACATCTTCAAACTCAATGCCCGCCTGTTTTACAGAGTAAAGTAGAAAACGCACCTCCTTAATATGTACTTTGCCATCCACTTCAGATATCCTGTATAACCAGCAAAATGCACGTAACTTCTCATCTCTGTCACATAATGAAATTTCATCCAATCCCTGTACATAAACAGATTTTTCAGGAAGTGCTTTTGCATACTTGATAAAATTCCATAGCTGATCTTCCGGAATATTCTCATTGGAAGCAATGGTTTTCAGTGCCTCAATCTCCCTATCATCAAGTATTCCATCTGCCGCGGTAATCAGGTACGAAAGAAGTAATAATCCGTTGGTGTAATGGTTTTCTGTTAACATATTCTTAAATATCTGAATATAAAAGTAGTGAAAATTTAAGAAAAAAAAAGTACAGGATTTTTTTATGAATGATTTATTGAAATTCCCATCTTTTCCATCAACTTACTTGCATTAAAACTTTTACAGATACCGTTATTTACTTTATAATTAAATATTATCTCATCACCTGAAATTTCACTTGAGAAGTTATAGTTTACAATTTTATCCGATTTCTTTTCAATATTGCCCAGGATCAGATCATGTGTTGATATCAGCCCAAGGCTGCTTGTTTCTGCAAGCTGGAATATCAGGGCTTCCGAACCTTTGTGCCGATCTTCAGAGTTAGTCCCCTTTAGAATTTCATCGAGCAGGTAGAAAACGGGAGTATCAGGTAATTGTAGCATATCAAGCAGTTGACGAATTCTTTTAAGTTCCGCGTAAAATGACGATATATGTTCTTCAAGATTATCTTTAACACGCATTCCTGAAAAAACCTGCATGACTGGTATTTCAGCTTCCCTGGCACACACCGGTCCACCCATAAGACCAAGTATCATATTTACACCTATCGTACGTAAAAAGGTACTTTTACCCGACATATTGGAACCGGTTATGACAACAACAAGCCCTTTGCCTCCAATAGAAAAGTCATTCACAACACGTTCATTTAGTGGAATCAATGGGTGCCCGATTCCACTGAACCTCATGTTATAAGAAGATTCACGAATCGAAGGCAATAAAAGT
>CAZONK010000091.1:0-12762 GCA_964581095.1 uncultured Roseivirgaceae bacterium | reverse complement strand
ATTGACAATCAAGTGATTTCAATTATTTATCGTCATTAGTTATGACAAAGTCATGGATAATCCGGGTTAATCGTTGTGTGTACAACTAATGATAATAAAATTTTCGGACTTTGTAGTTATTTTGCCTGTATGCTTCAACCAATGATAGATTATCTGAATTTCTTTTTCCCCCAAACCATACTGCTTGCACCCAATATAGCTGCATTTTTGTTCAACAATCCTGAAGCAAGAAGCTTTGGAGGGTTCTTTTTATACAAGGGCATCAGGTTATCATCAAGATACTGCCGGGTTGGTTTCATCAGGTAATCACCCGCATTGACCAGCCCACCACAAAGAAATATTGCCTCCGGACTGAAATGTGTAATCGTATCTGCAAGCTTCATACCCAGAATCCTTCCTGTATATTCAAAAGCGCGAATAGCAATGGTATCTTTTTTGATGGCGGCTTTAGTAATCATTTCTGCAGTAAGTTCGTTAAATGGTACCCTGGAAAGTTCGCTTTCATCAAGGTAGTCCGCCAATAATTTATATACCGTTCGCTTAATTCCTGTTGCAGAAACGTACGTTTCGAGACAACCACGCCTCCCGCAGCCACATTCCCTCCCGAAAACATTGACAAGTGTATGACCAAGTTCGCCGGCAAAACCATCATGTCCGTACACTATTTTTCCATTTGCAACAATGCCGCTACCCAGGCCGGTACCCAATGTAAAGACGATGAAATCCTTCATTCCCTTAGCCCCTCCGAATACCATTTCACCCATTGCGGCAGCATTAGCATCATTGGTGAGTACTGTGGGGATGTCAAAATGCTCCCTGAATTTATCAACAAACGGGGTCACTCCTTTCCAGTCAAGATTTGTTGGGTACTCGATAGTTCCCCGCAGATAATTTCCATTGGGGGCACCAATACCTGCCCCAATCAGTTCAAAGTCAAATTTAATTTTGTCACGTTCTGTAATAACGTGGCGTACCAGTTCCTCCAAATATTCATCAAAGGGAACGTCGTCATTTGTTGGGAAACTGTTTTCACCCAGGGAATTTCCTTCCTTGTCGACAAAACCGAATTTCGTATTTGTTCCTCCAATATCTATTCCTAATGCCAGTTGCTTCATATTATTTTATTTACAATTCTTTTTTATTGCCTTTTCCGCCGATTCCATTCCCATTTTCAGGGCTGTATTTAAATCGAGGCATGCATCATAATTATTGCTCAACTCAAATTTTGCCAATGCCCTGAAATAGTAGGTTTCAGGATCAGAAGGAAACAAATAAATTGAAGCAGTGTAGTCTTCAATAGCTCCCTGAAAATCTTCATTTTCATTTTTTGCGGCCGCTCTGTTATCATAAAATAAAGCTTCTTCTGGATCTAATTCAATAGCAATGGTGTAATCCTCAATTGCTCCTTCGTAATCTTCCAGGTTATATTTGGCTACCCCTCTGAAATTATAGCTGTCCGGATCATCAGGAGCTAATTTTAGTGACGTAGTATAATCTTCGATTGCACCCTGGAAATCTTCAATCGCTGTTCTTGCCAATGCCCGGTTATCGAATTTAGTGGCATCCGATGTATCCATTTTAATAGATGTTGTATAATCATTTATTGCTAATTCAAAATTTCCAACATTGTAAAAGGCAACTCCCCTGAAATTAAATGTTTCAGCATCATTGGGATCAAGGGCAATCGATTTTGAATAATCCTCGATAGCACTCACATACTCACCGATTTCAGCGCTGGTAACTCCCCTGTTAAAGAGGATATCTGCGTTATCAGGATTGATGTGCAAAGCACGTGAAAAATCAAAATAGGCTTCTTCATAATACTCAAGGTTGTACCATGCGTAACCTCTGTTAGCAAAGGCGTCCTCATATTCGGGGTTCTTTTTAAGTGCATCATTAAAATCCGGGATTGCCCCTGCATCGTCACCCAGGTAAAATTTTGCTACACCCCGGTTATTATAAGATTCTGCCAGCGTGGAGTCGTATTCAATGGCGAAATTATAGTCACCAATAGCTCCGTAGTAGTTCTCAAGCATTGCCCGCACTTTTCCTCTTTCATTGTATGCTGCTGCGTTGAAAGGATCAGCCATGATGGCCGATTTAAACAATGATTCAGCTTCCGAATATTGCTCGTTTTTAATCTTTTCCTTTCCTCGTTTTAAGAAATCTTCTGATTTATTATTTTGTCCAATAACAGGGATTGAAAAAAGCAGTGATAGTATCAGGAAATACAGATGTATCGGTTTCATTGTAATTAATTATTTATTCAAAAATATGAATAAATGTGGTTCAATGAACTTTTAGGGAAAGAACTATGGAAACCATTTCAGAACTATCAATTTATCTGCGAATCAACTCAGCAGCAACCTCCTCCTGCGTAGTGCCAGGTGGATGGTGAGATCGTGATATCTGAATTCAAAAGTATTTCTAGATTTGTTGCGGTTTTGTCACAAACCGCCAGTGGTTGGTTATTTACTAATACATGGCCTTTGTTATCATCAAAATATTCGTCTTGTCCATGATAAATTGCTGATCTTCCAGTAAATACACAAGGTCCGTCATCGGGCATCGGATCTTTAATAGCACATACTTCCACACTTTCAATGTATATCTGCTGGGAAACATCATAATGTGGTTTGGATAAAACCCGGTAAGGATATTTGGCCCTGATTTCGATTGTACCAAATCCTACTCCGGCAACTAAATTTATGTATTCCTTTAAAGGGATTGCACCGCTGAGGCACAACGCCCGGAGCCGTTCATTACTTTTTAAATCTTCGGGCATGCTAGTTTCACATACAGGATCTGAAAGAATCAATCTACCATGAGGTTTCAATACCCTGTACATTTCTTCAAGTGCTTTTTTGAGATCCTCTCTTGAAAAAATATTGAAAAGACAATTTTGTGCGGCTACATCTACAGATGAGTCTTCCTGTGGCAATGAAAGGGCATCACCTTTTTTTAGTGTTATGAACGCTCTTTCAAACCAGTTGTTTTTTGATTCTGCTTCCTTTAAATTTTGGTCGCACGATGTCAGCATTTCGTCAACTACATCAATACCGATTACATTTCCATGGTGGCGGCTAAAGTAAGAAAATTGCAGAAGTTCCATTCCACCACCTACACCTACATAAAGAACCGAAGGATTATTAATCAGATCGCGGGGATGTACAGTACTACCGCAGCCATAGTTCATCTGAAGCATTTTACCTGGAATTACCAGTCCCGGGAAATCCCAGGAAGCACTTGTTGTACAGCATAGACCTTCATTAGGTGAAAGCGCCGCCTCTTTATACACATCAATCGTAGTATCCAGGTAGGAACTCATATAGTTAATTTAAACCAGCATATAAAACAAAGGTATTCCAAATTTGTATATAACAACCCGGTAGCTTGGATGGATACTGCGTTAGTTATTATAAATTTCAATGTTAGGATAAAATGCCGGCCATGAAAACCAATACCCCAGGTAGGATTTGGTGATTTTTAACCTTTTTCCTACATCTGGTCCTGAAACCACAAATCCAAATGCATCGTAAATGTTTCCATTCTGATCTTCCGCAATTCCTTCTGAAATATCCCCATTCACAAGTGGGCTCAGTATTTCATCATTCTCTGTTATAAAAGCAACCATATAATTATCAGGTTTGGATCCAATCACAACTATTTTTTCTCCTGAGAGTACATCTTCTATTACACCGGGTCCATCTTTGAATTCCTCAAATCTATATGCCCTTACAGCGTCCTCAATGATTATCCCAAGTACACGTTCTTTCCTTGGTAATCTGGAATCAACATTTTCAATGGGAAACAATAGAAATTCATCAAAGCGATAATCGCCGTTTGCTGTGGTGTAAGGATAGCGGTTGTAATTTCTGGAAAAGCCTGTATTCGTTGACATTACTTTTGTATCGGGATACATTTTTTTCCAGGTTCCCCAGGTAGTTTCTACAACGTGAAAAAACGTCACTACTTCCCCGATAAGGGGTCCATTAACACAATCGTAACGCATCTGGCTCCAGTTACTATCTGATGATCTGTCATACGGGATAATATTTGAATTATAAAGTAATCCTGAAACTCCAAAAGTTGAACTTGTTCCACCAATCTGGCGACTCCAGTTCATCGAGGTCCCTGTAAGAGGACAGTAAATTATTGAATACAAGTTATTACTTATACCATCATTGGCAATTTCATGCCAATCAAGGATGGCGTGCGGATAGGCTTTTATTTCATCACCAAATTTGTAACCAATTACAAGGTCATCGTCTGTAATATAATTAATTTCTGAGGGGTTTACGAACTCAGGGTCTAACAGTGCCGGAATGCCGTCTTTGCCGGGCCCTCCATCAAGAACTGCTCCAACTGGAATTAGCCAATTGGTAGTAGTGTTTCCTCCTCCTGAAGATGGATTGCCTATCGGTTCTTCTTCAGTACAACCTATAAATAAAATGATGCCAACCATAAGACCTATATGTGAACCTATTTTCATAATATTTGTGATTTGTGATGTACAATAAAACAAACAATCAATACCAAAAAGTTTCAATTGTTGATTATTTTGTACACAAATCTTTAATTTTTGGAAGAAATACCCCTTTTTTTGTAATCATATTTTTATTCTTTAAAGGAAATTTAGTTTGTACATGGAATGGATCGTTGTATATGAGTGGATATTTATAATTTTCCTTTTCCTTTTAATTGGAGGACTTCTCATTGCTTTACAACACAAGAGAAATATTTTGAAGGAATATGCACGAAAAATCAATGTTATTTCAGAAGAATTTGAATTGATCAATGGGAAAAATAAAATCCTTGAGGAACAGAATGTAAATCTAAAAGAACTAAATGATGAGAAAAACGATGTGATAAGTATTGTTTCTCATGATTTGAAGGCTCCATTGAACAGGGTATTTGCGCTATCGAACTTAATTTATTTATCCTCCGATAATCTTACAGAAGACCAATTGGATTACATGAATAAAATGAATATTGTGGTCAGGGATGGATTAGATCTGATCCGCAATCTGTTGGATATCAGGGCTATTGAATTCAAGGGTGTTCAGATGAATCTGACAGATGTGAATATTAGTAAACTTATTAAGAGCCTGGTAAAATCATACAATTCTTATTCAAATAAAAAGGAACAAACAATTGATATTATTGAATCTTCCGGACCTCATACAATTACATCAGACAAACAATACCTCAATAGGATATTTGACAACCTTATTTCGAATGCTGTTAAATTTTCACCCTTGAAATCAACAATTTCAATCTACATAGAAAAGACGAATGACCTTCTTATTACTGAAGTACATGATGAAGGGCCTGGCATTATAATAGAGGATCAAAGTAGATTATTTAAAAAGTATGAGGTTCTGCATGCAATGCCAACCGGGGGTGAAAGCTCTACAGGATTGGGACTTTCAATCACAAAAACGTTGGTAGGGTTTCTGAATGGGAAGATATATTATAAAAATAGGGAAGGAAATGAAAATGGAGCAACCTTTGTAGTAGAATTACCACTTCAATTATCCAATCCGGATTCATGATATAAATCCTCTTTATCTTCTATGATTGCCATAAGCGATTCTATCACATTTTCGTCTTTGATTACATAGTCACGAATCCCTTTTTTAATAAATTCGAGCACAAGGTTTCCGTCGTCGATTCCACTTGTAATAATTACTTTTACGTCATTTGACAAGTTGTCCTTTACGTTCTCATAAAGTTCAATACCATTCATACCCGGTAGTTTGTAGTCAATAATCAATACATCGGGGGCAATTGATTTTAACGCCAGGATAGCATCTTCGGCGGTATAGTAGGAATAAATTTTATATTTTGTGCGCAGATTTTTTTTCAGAAATTCTGAATAGATAGTATCGTCTTCAATAATAAATACTTTCTGTGACATAGCAAAAACCTAAATGTGTATCGAAATTACTAAAATATTAGAAAATTCAATGAAAGTAAAAGGATAATTACCTGACGGGGGTCTTTTTTTGTGAGGATGAAAGAAGATAAACACCTCCTACAATCAAGAAAAGGAAAAATAGTTTAGAAAATAGTGCAGCGATCGTTAATCCTCCCAACAAGAACAATCCCCCAAACAACGTAGCAAAAAAGGCTGCTATTATTCCAATAAATGCCCCCACCAAGCCAACTATAACACCAAAAAATCCTGCAGTAATACCTACTATCGCTGCTCCAAGAGGGATCATTAGAAACAGGATAAATGGGGCGAGAATAACTACTACGATTGCTTTCATCTACAATATATTACGGAAAATTTGCTAAAAAGTTGATTGTAACCTTTAAAATGGAAGATCTCCACCGTCTTTTTCATCTTCTGTCATCCAGTCAGGCTCCTGACCGTGTTCCGGAGGGGCCTCACTAGTACCTTGTGGTGAATTGTTATCGATTTTCCATGCCTGAAGCGTGTTGAAATATTTATCGATTCCTTGTGGGTCCGTCCATTTTCGACCTTTGAGATTAAACTGAACCTTAACTTCATCTCCGGTTTTGAAATCATCAAGAATGGCACATTTATCCTGGATTACATCGAACTTTAAGAACTCAGGGTAGGTAGGGTTCTCCGCATATTCGAGCACAAATTCCCTTTTTTTGAATGTTTCTTTGATCTGCTGGGTTTCGAAAATTTCTATGATCTTTCCGGAAATGTCCATGTTGATAAAATTTTAGAATTGATTGTAATTTTAGTTTCCAAATTTAATAGAATTTAGACGGATCATGAAAAGAAGAACATTAAATAACTTTGGGGCTCATTATATTCCATATATGAATAATATCAATATTTGTCAACAATCTGGTTTTAAGAATGCTGTCAATTGAAAATCTACAACAAGGGCATACATATTTTATAAGGAATCATGGGGAAGAAATAGCATTTGTAGTCATAGAAATCCTTGCGAATGATTGTATTGTAAAATCAACAGAAACGCTTGAGGTGTTCAATTTATCTGACATTACAAGGTATGGAAAAGGTGGGGACTATGAATTGCACGAGGTAGAATAAGTAAAAAACTTCCACTACTTTGTAGAAGTTTAAAAACCACCCATGTAATTATCCATTTAATATGGGATCCAATATCCAAACAACAGATATTTCCAACGCTGATTTACGCGGCGGTCCATCTATGAAGTATCCCGGAAGTACAAATCTCTGTATTGGGTAGGTACAGATAGCCGCAAAAAATTCAGGTTCATGTTTAATAACCGGTTTAACTGGGGAAGAGAAAATTATAAAAAAAGTGTTACGTACTGGATGAGGTTTCAGTTCCGTCCTGTCAATGAACTGGACATCGCACTGTCACCCAGCATCAGCTACAATAGAAATAGATCTGTAGTATGTGGCAACCGAATCTTTTGTTGAGGATCCACGATACCTTACGGCACAGATCAACCAAGCCACCTACCGATTGGAAATCCGGATCAATTATAATATTAACCCGAATTTAACAATTACCTATTGGGGACAACCATTTGTAACCCAGGGAGATTATGCTGTTTTTAAACGGATCACGGACTCAAAAGCCGACAGCTATTCAAACCGGTATCATACCTTTACTGATGACGAAATTTCATTTAACGAAGTGGATAATTTGTACTACATTGATGAAAACAAGGATGGTACAACCGATTATGAAATCTACAATCCCAATTTCAATTTTTTGCAATTCCGATCTAACGCAGTACTACGTTGGGAATATAAGCCCGGCTCGGCATTGTTTTTAGTATGGACACAAAACAGTTCAGATAATCTTCCATTTGCAGCAGTTGACAATTCCCTTGTGGTATAACAAAGGACTTGTTTTCTATTACTCCCGAGAATATATTTTTAATAAAGTACAGGTATCATTTTATTTTATAGCAATCAATCCTCAACTTTGTTAAACAAAAGCTGAATTTTGCAATTTCAAATAGATATATCATGACCAATGTATTGTTGATTGTTGCTGTTGTAGTACTGGTTTTTCAGGTGGTGATGTTTTTTGTTATTCGAAAACAAAAACGAACCATAAAACAAAATTCAATTGAAGATAAGTACAATATTCGTACTAGATCAGATGCCTGGAAGCTGATAAACAGCCCTGGGCTTCCCGAAGCTGACAGGATTAAAATAGAAAAATTGTACAACTCAATGGGATGAATAAAATTGCCTGGTTTGTACTTCTGGCACTTTTGATCTGGAGTTGTTCGGGATCAAAAGTGATATCATTTACCGGGCAGAAGGTAAATTTTCAGAATTATTACACTTACCGGGTTGAACATCCCCGATATCCCGAAGATACTTCGTCTGTTCAGGATCGCGCAGCATTGCTTAAGAATAAAATAGAAGAATCTATTTCCATCCAATTGAACAGTCGGGGATACTCAAATACTCAACCTGCCGATCTTGTAGTAACCTATAACCTTATACTGGATAAAAAAGTGGATTATGATGTAAACAATAGCTATTCCAGATCTCGCTATAACAATTATCCCGGCAATTACAATTATTATGATCCTTACAATCCTTACAATCCCTATCGATTTAATAAAAAGGTTTATACCGAGGGAACCCTTATTGTTGAAATCCGGGAAGATTTCGGGAATGCACTGGTTTGGGCGGGAAGTCTGGACCTTAAGTATAATAAAAGTAAAAGTAAAAAGGGTGACCCTGTGCAAAATGCTTTTGACATTATCTTTAATGAATACAATCATATCGCGGGTAGCGCCAACATTACCGGTGTGGAAAATTCCAAATGATTCATTACCGGGGAGTATTTATTTCAAAATTGATATCTATATTTATAGGTTCACTAATCAACCAATGTCATGGGAAAACATAAATACTCAAATGGGAAAATTTCGGTCGAATGGGATTCGAAAATTTGTATACATGCTGCGGAGTGTGTTAAAAACCTGGGTGAGGTATTTATTCCTGACGAAAAACCCTGGATAAATGTAGAGGCTGCCTCACCCGACCGGATCGCTGAAGCAATCAAATTATGCCCTTCAGGCGCACTGACTTACCAAAAGGCAGGGGAACAATCAGGTGAGGACAAAAGTGCTGTGTCAGAATTAAAAATTGTGGTTGGTAAAAATGGCCCTTTCCGAATATCAGGAAATGTTGTTTTGGAAGATGCCGATGGTAACGGGATTGAAACCAGGGAACGGTTTTCACTTTGCCGTTGCGGGGCCTCAGAGAACAAACCATTTTGTGATGGCTCACATAAACGGATAGGATTTGAAGGTTAATTTCTGCCTCAATTTTAATTCTCGAATTAACATGTAAATCCTTAAGTATCCGCAATTTAGCGTTGAAAACTTGACTTTATCCCTGTTATTCCTCTTTTAGTCGATTCTGAGTAAATTTTACAGCAGATTAGTGATAGGTTGCGGTAATAAATTATCGCGTTGCAAAACTTTATATTTAGTCCGAAAATAGTTGTCACCGCTTGTTTAATTTTTTTAATATCAATAACCTTTGCCCAGGTAAAAAATAAGGATGTTCACCTATCGGTGGTCCCGGGACTAAGCTCAACGGGATTGGACCCGGGAAATATTTCCGCGGCTTTATCACTGAACCTGTTTTCCGGATACCTTCATTCGCTCCATGGCATTGAAATAAGCGGGATATCCTCACTGGCAGTTGTTCAGACACGTGGAATACAGTTTTCAGGTCTTTTTAATACAACAGGAACAAACTCATTTGCAGAAAAGGATAGTCAGGAAGTTCGTCAGATGCAAAAAAATGGGTACAGTGCTGATTTGATTGGTTTGCAAGTCTCTGGCTTAATTAATAGTGTGAGAGGGAATGCTACAGGAGCACAGATAACCCTTGGAGCAAACTCCAGCAGATCACTAATTGGCGTTCAGATTGCAGGACTGGTAAATCAAACAGACCGATATCTGCTGGGAGGACAGTTGGCATTGCTTTCAAATATTTCTAAAGGTAGCTCCTCAGGATTCCAGGTAACACTATTGCTGAATTCAACAAAAGATGATCTTGAAGGGGCTCAGCTAGGGTTGATCAATATTGCAAGCACGATTGATGGCAAAAACTCGGTACTCACCGATAAGCCAACAGCATGGCAAATCGGCGGATTCAACAAGTCAAAAAAGATGAATGGATACCAGGTGGGTTTGATCAATCTAAGTGGAGAAATGCGGGGAACTCAAATTGGCTTAATCAATATATACTCAACACCCTACCGAACCAGTCAGAAGTCAGGTACTTCTATCGGACTGTTGAATGTTGGGAATTCGGTTAATTTGAAGTACTTTTTTGATGAAACTTTCGATATGAACTATGCACTGGCAACCGGAAATTCAAAAAACGCAGCGATCATGTCACGAAGTAAAACAAATTACAATATGAGTTATCTTTTGTACCGGACCTCAAATCTAAAATCTTCTTTATACCGCGCGTATGGTTATGGATTTGAACATTCGAAATACAAATACACGATAGGGCCAATGAATGAGTTCAACTATTTAAGTGCAGGTGTGAATATTTCATATGTGGATTTCGAAAAAAAGACATCGGGGAAAGACTGGCTGTTTGAATTATCCGTGGAAGCGGGAACAAAACTGCACCAGAAATTAGGCTCACTTTATTTGTTAGCAGCTATCGATGGCAATATGCACAAAGGCAGCAGTGGCAATGTACTGGCACCCTCCAAACTTTCAAGTATTGATAAACAGGATACAGATGTACTGGGATTCTGGCCAGGGTTTCGTGCAGGAATAATGATTCGCTAAACTGATTCAATATGAACCAGAGTCATGCCATGACTACCTATACGCGATTGTGTATTCCCGACTTTTACTGCATAAACAACGGAGGGTGTTTATCATCAAAATCTGTGACCGTCTGGTATTGTGAAGCGATGGATAAAATCGTTCCTTCATCAAACAACCTTCCGATGATGGAAATGCTCGTTGGACTGTTATTTTTATTAAATCCATTGGGAACCACCACCACGGGATGCCCGGTAAGGTTCGTTGCAAGTAGTTGAGGCCCTCCAAAACTGGGGGAAATAATGGCATCGTATTCACTAAACAATTTCTGCATTTCCTGAATGAGCACATACCGGACCCGGTTGGCCTGGATGTATTCTACCGCTGGGATAAAACGCGATTCCCTGAAGAAATTGGGCCAGGCCCCTTTATCCTGCCTTACAAGTAAATCATCATTTCCAGAGCGGGTAAGTTCATCGAATGCCGCTCCCGCTTCTGCTGCCAGGATTATCCGCATGGCGCTATATGGAATATCCCCGGGCAGCGATACCGGAACAAGGTTGATACCAAGCTTTTCAAACTCCAAAAGGGAAATGGAATCATTTGACCTGTTGCCATATTCCCGTTCAAACAGGTCCTTAAGATATCCCACCTTCAACCTGGATACATCAATATCTTCCTTGAAATTGAAAGGTGCTTCAATCACCGCCTGGTCAATACCATCGGGCCCATAAATAGCATCCAGCACAATGGCACAATCTTTAGCCGATCTACACATTGGACCTGCTTTATCCATAGACCAGCTGAGCGCCATCCCACCGGCCCGGCTCACCCTGCCAAAAGTTGGCCGTAATCCTGATACACCGTTGCGGGTTGATGGCGAGACAATGGATCCCAGGGTTTCCGTGCCGATTGCAAAGGCAACCAGGCCTGCTGCAGTAGCAGCCCCCGGCCCGGCTGATGAACCGCTGGAACCCTGTGCTAAATTCCATGGATTCCGGGTCTTGCCTCCATACCATACATCACCCATAGCAAGTGCTCCAAGGGTAAGTTTGGCAACCAGAATTGCACCAGCCTCGTCCAGTTTTTTTACAATTGTAGCGGTTTGGTCTATCACCTGCTCTTTGTACGCCATTGCTCCCCATGTAGTTTTTGTGTCTTCCACAGCAAATAAATCCTTTAATCCATAGGGAATTCCATGCAAAGGGCCCTTGTAGTTACCTTCGGCTATTTCATTATCCGCCTGTTCTGCTTTTTTTAAAGCCTGGTCTTCAAGCAATGTGACCATGCATTCTAGTGTATCTGCGTATTTTTTTAACCGTGAGATATAGAGTTTAGTTAGTTCAATCGAAGATATCTTTTTACTTCGAATGAGTACAGACAATTCTGCCACTGTCATAAATGCGAGGTCAGAATCCTTTTGGGGTTTGTCAATATTGTCTGGAAGATTAAAATCTACAGGATTTTGTGTCGGGTTAATCGCAAAACCTGCCGGTAATGGGTTAAATATGAGCGCTGGAGGAATATCATTCGACATCGAATAGTCGTGCATTGCCTTGTAGTGTTCAAGGTTTTCATTTAACCCCTCCTGCATTGAGTCACGCTCCGTTTTTGAAAACCGGATATCGATGAGGTTTTCTGCCTGGTCAGTTTTTAGTCGTTCTTTTGTTGCTTTCTGGTCTTGTCCTAAAACAAGAAAATTACAGAATAAGGAAATCAACAAAACAATAATGGTTAACTTTTTCATGGTGAGATTAAATTGAGGAATATTTTTGATTAATAAAATTAAGTCAGTTTTTTGCCAAATTAAAACCTGAAATAGTATATTGTGTGCTTTGTAATTGGAAATAAAATTAAAAATGAAGAAATATTTTATCGATTTATTTAAATATGATGCCTGGGCAAATCGACGACTTTTAATCACGATTAAAAATAATAGTGATATAAAAAGAAAAAGGATCAGACAGATTTTTAGTCATACGATTTCAGCCCAACTTATATGGTTAAACA
>CAZONK010000090.1:9356-12901 GCA_964581095.1 uncultured Roseivirgaceae bacterium | reverse complement strand
AATAAAAAAGGCGCTTGCACAGCGCCTTTCCTTTACATTTCATTTTCAGATTTTATGCATGCAGAAAATCTTTTCTTGCAAGCAAAACGTCCTCATTTTCTTCATGATCCGGATCTGGTATGCAACAGTCTACCGGACATACCGCAGCACATTGTGGTTCCTCATGAAACCCGTTGCACTCAGTACACTTCCCAGGTACTATGTAATAAAATTCATCAGAAACAGGTTCCTGATTTTCATCGGCATCCGCCGAAGACCCATCAGGAAAAGATACTGACCCAGTCAGGTCAGTTCCCCCAGACCAATTCCATTCCACACCACCTTCATAAATTGCATTATTTGGACATTCCGGTTCACATGCACCACAATTGATACATTCATCCGTAATAATTATAGCCATAGCGATAATATTTTAAGTTGACTATTTTATAAATTCGAAACAAAATTAAGAACTATTCAACACCAAACAAGGCCTTTTAACTATTTATGAACAAGAGAAATATCATTAAATTTCTAAGTGACTGGGGAAACCGTATTTCTCGTCTTGATGCCTCTCAAAAAGAGGGAGTTATTGTAAATACCAGCAACAAAAATCCCTGGTTTACAAACGAAAATATCTCAACTGCAATTTCTGGAATACTAAGATTTCTTGATGAGGGAAATCTGGCGAAATGGCTTCAGGAATTCGATGTTCCAGTTGAATCTCCAAAAACCGTAGGCCTGGTATTAGCGGGAAACATTCCTCTTGTAGGATTCCACGATATCTTATGTGTTCTGGCCGCGGGGCATCATCTCCATATAAAGCTCAGCCGGCAGGATGATGTACTTATTCCCTACCTGCTTGATCATTTACAAAAAATTGACAAGGATATTAAGATTAACTATGTAGAGAAATTAAACAAACCAGATGCGGTAATAGCAACGGGTAGTGATAACTCATCAAGGTATTTTGAGTACTATTTTCGAAACATTCCACACATTATACGTAAAAACAGGATATCTGTTGGAGTACTTAATGGAAACGAGTCAAATGAAAAGTTGGAAAGTATGGGCAACGATATATTTCAATATTTTGGCCTTGGATGTCGTAATATCTCAAAATTGTATTTACCGAAATCCTTCAATTTTAACTTATTTTTTGAAGCGATAGAGCCCTTCCAGAATGTTATCAATCAAAACAAATATTTCAATAACTATGAATATAATAAATCCATTTTCCTTGTAAATAGTGAAGACTTTAAAGATAACGGCTTTGTAATTCTTAAGGAAGATAGCAACCTGGTATCACCGATTTCAGTAATCTATTATGAATACTATCAGGACAAGGACCAACTCTTGTCATTGCTCGAAACCCATACCCACAAAATACAGGTTATTGCTTCGGATGAAGGATGGGTCAAAAACAGCATTGATTTTGGTCAGGCTCAAATGCCTGACCTTTGGGACTACGCTGACAATATCAATACAATGGAATTTCTGATGGGGATTTGAAATATTTGAAATAAATAATTAGCGAGTACCACGCCAAACTTCAACCCATCCTTTTACTACTGATCTTTCAATATCTATCGTATAATAATACACGTCATCCGCCAGACCTGCTCCATCCCACTCATTATTATAATTAGAGTTTGAATAAACCTCTTTACCCCATCTTGTTGAAATTACAACCGATGTAGGAACATCTTCGGGCATATTACGGATAAAGAAAAAATCATTAACTCCATCACCATTGGGTGTAAATACGTTGGGAATAAATAAATTATCATCCATAACGACTTCTGCCATTTCTCCAGTACTGCTCAAAACTTCAATTTCACAACCAATGGAATCCCTAATAAATATTTGATAAAATCCTGCAAACAGATCTTCCAGAAGTATGTCATAGGTTCCTGAAATTGTTCCCGGAATTATTGGAATATCAACCCGATCAACTATTTGGGGCTGATATCTATCTGGTGCAGTTGGAATTACTAGTTCAATATCCATAAGGTAGCCATCGGTACCCGGATTTCCACCGGAAATGGAAGTAAAATCAATACTACCATTGGACCGCTCTGGAACAGATTCAATAATAGCTCCGATTGTGAATGATATCATAGAAGGATCCAAAATTGTTATCAAGTCACTGTTTGCAGGGCAAAACTCTGCGGTAACATCCCGGACAATTACCGTATAATCAATACCCGGTGCAATGGAAACAGGCACACCACTAACGAAAGAGTTCCATGTTGACTGGTTATCAATTGAGTATTCAAAACTCCCGGGGCCATTCTCAACGGTGATGATCATTGATCCATTTTCACCGCTACAGTTGGCATTGGTCACCTCCGAGAAGGTAGCAATGAGCTGTAATTCAGAAATCGTTACAATACCTTCAAACTGACATACATTTATATCAGTAACCCGATAATTATAGGTACCTGGTCCAAGACCAGTAATATCAGGAGAACTCTGGATAAACCCACTTCCATCATTCCGATCAATTTCTACAGTATAAGGTGGTGATCCTCCTTCCGGGACTAACGTGAACGATCCATCAGATTGGTTGCATGATGCATTCTCAGTATTATCGACCCGAACTGTAAATAAACTGCAATCAGGAGGTGTACAATCAGCTATTGTCAATAATACTGCAGCCGATGTTAAACTCGGGCATCCGGCATTTGAAATAATTACCCTGTACTGGTTTCCATCATCAACAAGTTGTGTATTATTCAAAATAAGGTCTGGTAGGGTTTCCCCGACAATAGAAACAAAAGTAGTACCTCCATCCACACTAAATTCCCATTGATACCCAGTCTCATTTGCAGCAACTACTGAAAAGGTGATTGTATCATCTATGCAACCAGATTGGTTGGTTGGTTGTGTAGTAATGGATGCTGAAACACTAACGGTAAGTAAAGCAGTGCTGGATATCAGTGAAGGACAAGTCGGGTTGCTGATTACTACCTGGTATGAATTCCCATTCAATGAGTTTCCGACTCCGGATAATGTCAGCGTTGCATTCACTTCCCCGATTATGTTGTTAAATCCACTGCCACTGTCTTCCTGCCATTGGTAACTTATTCCCGGCCCTGTGGCAACCACACTAAATACTGCATCATCACCTTCACAATGAATGGCATCAACAGGTTGAGTTGTGATCTGCGGCCCCGGTTCTATTGTAACACTGAAAGCATCCGACACCGGCCCATTGCCACAGCCATTGGATCCAAACACAGTAAAGGAATAATTACCTGTTGTAGAAGCGCTAAAATCAACAGTGATATTTGTAGTACCAATTCCAGCAACAATAACCGCACCTGAACCATCTAAATCCCAGGTATAAGTTACTGCGGCGGCTACAGCAGTGCTGGTAAATAATCCGGATGTTTCAGAAACACAAACATTTGATGGACCGGATATTACCGGTTTCTGAGTGGGAGCAAGGTTGCTGATGCTAACATTGTAGACATTGGTTAGCAGACTACATCCCGTCAAGGTAATAGTTTCCTGAACTGTTAAGGTACCGGGGCCGGCTGCTCCCCAATCAACCGTTATAC
>CAZONK010000090.1:0-9256 GCA_964581095.1 uncultured Roseivirgaceae bacterium | reverse complement strand
GCACAGGCTGAAGTACTACCACTGATTACTGGCGTTGGTAAGGGGTTGATTGTAACATTATATGGAGCTGTGGTGACAATACAACCAGATGCGGGAATTGTTTCCTGAACAGTCAATGATCCGGGTCCAGCAGCCCCCCAGTTCACTGTGATACTGTTTGTGCCAGCACCACTTGCTATCGATCCGCCACTCACACTCCAGGTATAAGAATTCCCGACTACGTTTAACGTGCTATAAGCAACTCCAAGATCACCGGCACATACGCTTATGAGTCCACTTATCACTGGTGTTGGAGGTGGATTTACATTATACTGGTAAGTATCAAGAACTGTGCAGGCTCCCAAATCATATTGTACACCAACGGTAACTAACCCATTTAATCCGGTCGGATCAAAAAGGTTCCCGGAAACACCCGATCCGGAAAAAGAAAATGTTCCTCCTCCCGGTACCGCTGAAACTCGTGCCAGCATATTATCCGATGGATTGTTTTCACATATTTGTATTATTCCGGGAACAGTAATAACGGGTTGAGATATGACAAGTACAACTGTTTTGGAATCTATCTGAATGGGACTATCTGAATCTGTAACCGTAACAGCATAGGTAGCTTCACCGAGTGGCGCATGGGCAGGTGCAGGTAAATTAAAAATAGTTTGGACCAGGGTTCCAACAATTGATTCTGAATAACCCGGGGGGATACTGTTGATAAATATCGTATAAGGAGGAACCCCTGGGGATGTCACTTCAGCTTTAATCATCCCACCTGTAGGATCAGCACATGTTGGCTGTTGTGTTACTGTAAGTGTAAGGTCTAATTGGGCAAAACCTAAATGACTTACTAAAGTAAATAGTAAAACGAAAACAGGCTTTAGTAAACGATTTCTCATCACTGGTTAACCTCCGTTTCAAGTATTGTTGAACAATGATATTTATCCAGAATAATGACATTATAGTTCCCTGTAGCAGCATTTTTTAACCGGGTACCTTGAACATTTAATACCCCTGAACCACTAATCCATGTAACGGATTCAGGTATTTCATTACCCACAATAGTTAACACGATTTCACTATTACCAACTGTTGTGATTACACTAATACTACTCTTCAAACCAACATTGGACTTGATTTGAAATGATCCAGTTGCAGTACAACCTCTCACATCGGTTACCAACACGTTGTATTTTCCTTCTTTCAGATTATAGCGATCCCGGCTTATTTCCCCATCATCCCATTGGATACTATAGTTACCATATCCATTTTCAATGGTTATTTCGATGCTTCCCGTTTGGTGATCAAGACAGGTATTTGATACTGCAGATTTTAACTCAAATCCATTACAATTTTGACCATATGATGTAAACCACATCATCAAAAAATATACTACACTTAGTACCAGTTTCAAATTATACGGCTTTGGTTTACAAATAACAGCGAAAAAATAATAAAAAACTTAGTTATACACCTATTTATTACAATTTATTACAAAATGTAACTACCAAAAATCCAATTTGTTTCCAATCAACCATCTTCTTATATTTTTGTACTTTTGCTTCTCTCAAATAAGCTGGTAAAATAATATAAAAATAATTACAAATTATGGTTTTTGACATTGATATGATTAAGGCCGTTTACCAACAATATCCGGATCGAATCGATGCGGCTCGAAATATTGCAGGTAAACCCCTTACCCTGACAGAAAAAATACTTTATTCCCATTTATTCAAAGGTGACGCAGATGAAACATATGAACGCGGAAAATCATATGTTGATTTCGAACCTGATCGGGTAGCAATGCAGGATGCAACAGCCCAAATGGCCCTTTTGCAATTCATGATGGCTGGTAAAAAAGAAGCAGCGGTCCCCTCAACCGTTCACTGTGACCACCTGATCCAGGCAAAAAATGGTGCAATTGAAGATCTTAAAACTGCAAATTCAGCAAATTCGGAAGTTTATAGTTTCCTGGAAGATGTTTCTTCCAAATATGGCATTGGATTTTGGAAACCTGGAGCAGGTATTATCCACCAGGTAGTGCTCGAAAATTACGCTTTCCCCGGTGGTTTGATGATTGGAACAGATTCACACACTGTAAATGCAGGTGGATTAGGAATGATTGCAGTGGGAGTTGGAGGAGCAGATGCTGTAGATGTGATGGCAGGTATGCCATGGGAACTCAAATTTCCCAAACTTATCGGGATCAAACTTACAGGTAAGCTAAGTGGCTGGACAAGTGCTAAAGATGTGATACTAAAAGTTGCCGGAATTTTAACTGTAAAGGGTGGTACCGGCGCTGTAGTAGAATACTTTGGTGATGGTGCTGAAAACCTTTCTGCTACCGGCAAGGGAACAATTTGTAATATGGGTGCTGAAATTGGTGCTACCACATCTACGTTTGGCTACGATGATAAAATGGCTGAGTATTTACGAGGTAGCGGACGAACAGCTATAGCAGAATTGGCTGATACCATTCGTGAACATTTAACAGGTGACCCCGAAGTGTACTCCAATCCTGAACAATATTTTGATGAGGTTGTTGAAATAGACCTTACAGAACTTGAGCCTCATATAAACGGGCCTTTTACTCCAGACAGGGCAACTCCCCTCTCTGAATTTGCAGCTGCAGTGAAAGCAAATGAATGGCCTGAAAAGCTGGAAGTTGGCCTAATCGGGTCGTGTACAAACTCTTCATATGAAGACATCACAAGAGCAGCTTCCATAGCAGTGCAAGCGACGAATAAGAATTTGAAAGCAAAAGCTGATTTCACAATTACACCGGGATCGGAAATGGTTCGCTACACGGTTGAACGGGATGGTTATCTCGATGCATTTGAAAAAATAGGTGGAGTGGTTCTGGCAAATGCTTGCGGCCCGTGTATCGGACAATGGGCCCGGCACACAAATGACCCAACGAGGAAAAATTCAATCATTACTTCTTTCAATCGAAATTTCGCTAAAAGAAATGATGGAAATCCTAATACCCATTCATTCGTAGCTTCTCCCGAAGTAGTAACTGCATTTGCCATAGCCGGGGATCTCACTTTCAATCCCATGACTGACAGTCTTACAAACGAAAACGGTGAAAGCGTTATACTTGATGAACCGCAAGGTATAGAATTACCACCCCAGGGGTTTGATGTAAGGGATAACGGATACCAGTCACCGGCGGCAGATGGAGAATCTGTGGAAATATCTGTTGACCCGGAATCAAAACGATTGCAACTGCTGACCCCGTTTGAGGCATGGAATGGCGAGAACATTGTAAATATGCGACTTCTTATTAAGGCAAAAGGAAAATGCACAACCGACCATATTTCCATGGCAGGGCCATGGCTTCGATTTCGTGGACATCTTGATAATATTTCTGACAATATGCTTACCGGAGCGGAGAACTTTTTTAATGAAGAAACTGATAGCATTAAAAATCAAATAACGGGTGAGTATGGTAAAGTGCCTGCCACAGCCCGTACATACAAGGCTGCTTCAACTCCTACCATTGTAGTAGGTGATCACAATTATGGTGAAGGTTCCTCGCGTGAACATGCCGCAATGGAGCCTCGGCACCTGGGTGTGAGGATTGTACTTGTAAAATCATTTGCCCGAATCCATGAAACAAACTTGAAGAAACAAGGAATGCTGGCCTTGACATTTGCCAATGAAAGTGATTATGATAAAATAATGGAAGATGATATCATTGAAACTGTTGACCTTGACAAGTTTTCGCCTGGTAAACAAATAAAATTGTTGCTTAAACACTCGGATGGATCCATGGATGAAATATTGACAAATCATACCTATAACAGAAATCAAATTGAATGGTTCAGGGCAGGATCTGCATTGAATCTGATTCGTAGTAACAAATAATTATTATTAAATAGACCTTTGAAGACACCTGTACCGATACCCGGGAAGGTGTCTTTTTCCAATGATTAAAATCATTTTATAAAATGATGGATCAAAGGCTGATTATTGAAAATAATTCCGTAATTTTTGTTGAAAATAATTAGATATGACACAAGAAATATTATCAAAATTTCTGGAAGCAAAATTTGATGAACATAAGCCTTTTAAAAAAACCAGTTCAAGTTCAGGACTAATAATCACAATCTCACGATCAAAGGGATGTCATGCTACTCCAATTGCTGAAAAACTCGTAAAAAAGTTAAATAGCTCAAAACATCCTGTTTTTAAAACACCAAAATTTAAATTATTAAGTAAAGAGATACTTGATGAATCGGCAAGAAAACTACAAATACATCCGGGAAATCTTGAAAGACTTATAGAATCTGAAGAAAAAAGTCTTTTCGAAGAAATTTTACTTTCATTATCAGGAGAAAACTATCCAAGTGATCTTAAGATTAGAAATTCGATCCGGGATGTGATAAAATCAGCGGCCAGTCAGGGTAATGTGGTAGTATTAGGAAGAGGAGGAGTGGCCATTACAAAAAAAATACCAAACACAATCCACATCAAATTGGATGCTCCCCTCAAATGGCGGGTCAAGCAGCTATCAATCGGCTATAATTGGTCTGAGAAAAAAGCCCTGAGCCACATACTGAAGATTGATAAGATGAGGAAAGCATTACGTGATTTTTATTTTGGAAAACCAAAAGGTGATGAAATATTTGATTTGATTATCAATCTGAGTAGACTAACACCAAAAGAAGTGGTTAAAACACTTCATACTTTAATAAGTGCACGTCAAAAGCATCTTAAAAATCCTTGAAATATTTGATCGGCATGTTGTTCATTTACAAGGGGTATCGACTTATGCGAAGCGACAAGGTTGTTTCGGTACATAAGGAACAATTAAAACAAGAACCTGTAATAGTCAAGTTGATATTATTTTTCAAACACTGAGATTAGGGTATATTTGCCTGATAAACATTAATTATTGAGCAATGAAAAAGCAAACGGTTACGACTTCCCGTTCCCTAACTATAGAAACAGAAAAGAAACTTAACGAGCAAATTCTGCTTGAAGGCCAGTCTTCAGCATACTATTTATCAATGGCATCATGGTGTGATAAAGAAGGATATTCAACTTCAGCAGAGTTCTTGTACCGTCATTCGGAAGAAGAAAGACTGCACATGTTGAAAATATTTGGTTATATAAATAACGCGGGAGGCCATGCACTTCAACCGGTAATTGATAATATTCCGTATAATTTCAACAGTCTTCGTGAGATATTTGATAAAATTCTTGAACATGAAATTTCGGTGACACATTCAATCAATGAGCTGGTGGATCATTGTTTTTCCATTCGCGATTTTGCAACTTTTCATTTTTTACAATGGTTCGTTACAGAGCAGCGTGAAGAAGAAACACTTGCACGTCGGGCCGTTGAATTATTTGATATTATTGGCGAAGAGGGCGTTGGGTTGTGGACCATTGACCAGGAGATAGGTAAACTTGAGAATTTTGCACTGAAACCCGGGCCTGGCGGTAACGATGAAGCACTATAATTACAAATATCTATTAGGGTGCAACCATCTGCATCAGAATACCACTTATGTACGCTCCATACGTTCCTAACACATAGCCCATGACTGCTAGTAATACTCCTACGGGTGCCAGTGAAGGATGAAACGCAGCAGCAACAACGGGAGCTGAAGCAGCTCCCCCAACATTGGCTTGACTTCCTACAGCCACAAAAAAGAAAGGTGCACGTATGAGTTTTGCCACGATTATCAAAAACGTAACATGTACAAGCATCCAAATGGCTCCAATCACAAATAAACCGGGGTCTTCAAATATTGCCATAATATCCATATGTGTACCAATGGTAGCAATAAGCACATAAATCAAAACACTTCCCAACCGGCTGGCACCCACACCTTCCAGCCTTTTGCGCTTTGTAAATGATAACGACAACCCTATGGCTGTGGCTATTACAACGAGCCAGAAAAATTGTTTTGTCAAGCTGAATTTTACAAGATATGGTGCTGCAGATTCTATAGAAGGAGCAATATTATCTGCTAACAGGTGCGCCAAACCTGTAACTCCAAATCCAATTCCCAGTATCATCATTGTATCAGAAAGTGTAGGCATTTTAGCAATACTTGCCCTGTACTCTTCAACACGGGTTTTAACTTCTTCGATGGATGATGCGTCTGCATTTAATTTTAAATCGATTGATTTTGACCTGCTCGCACCAAAAAGCAGAAACGCCATCCACACATTCGCAATGATAACATCTACTGCTATCATGCTGGAGAAAAGTTTTGGGCTGGGGCCAAACACCTCATACATTGCAGCCTGGTTTGCACTACCTCCAATCCAGCTTCCGGCAATTGTAGTCATTCCCCGCCATACGGCATCGGGCCCTGCACCCCCCACTACCTCAGGGGCAACAATGGACACAATCAAGATCGCAATCGGGCCACCCAATAAGATACCAACTGTACCGGTTAGAAACATGATAATAGCTTTCTTCCCCAGCTTCATGATTTCCTTTAAATCTACACTCAAGGTGAGAAGCACAAGGCTTGTGGGTAACAAATACCTTGAAGCAACAAAATACAGGTTTGAGTGTTCGCCAGAAATAACCCCCAAGGAATTAAATACCGAAGGAACAAAATAACATAAAAGAATCGCCGGTATAAAAGTGTAGAACTTTTTCCAAAATTTTGTTTCAAGAGAAGAAGTATAAAATACTACCAGTAATATTGTCATCAATAGTCCAAAAACTACAGCATCATTGGTGATCAGTGCGTGGTTTACATTCTCCATGAATTAATCTTTTGTTTTAGTTTGGGGGGCAATTTACAAATCTTTATAAATCGCTAGAAATTCGCTGAGCATCATAGCGGTAGCTCCCCACACAGTTTGGTTATTAACATCGTAATAGGGTGCTTGCAATAAATGGCCTGTGCTCACTCTTATAGGTTTTTCTTTAATGATTCCATTGTCTGCCAAAATTGAAATTGGCGTTTCAATTACCTGGTCAACTTCTCTTTTATCTATACGGAAATCAGGTCTGTGATCTAAATATCCTACTACGGGTAATACATTGAAATTGCTGGCAGAAATGAACAATTCAGACATTGTTCCAAGAATTTTCACTTTGGAAGCGGGTATACCAAGTTCTTCCTCAGCTTCGCGCAAAGCTGTATCTGTCAAACTACCATCAATATCCTCCATTTTCCCACCGGGAAAACTCACCTGACCACCATGGGTGCCACCATACTGTGGTCGTAACATCAGTGGAATATATAGCTCGTTTTTATGCGGATAGATAAGGATAAGAACACCACTGGGCCGGGATTTTACTAAATTTTTCTTGTCAAAATATTTAATCAGGTCTATATCTTTCAGATGGGGTGCCATTTCTACCTGGGCTTCCAAACCAGGTAATTTTCCCTTTAATTTTTGGGTAAGACGTTTGATTTTATCTAAAATCATAGAAAAACATGAACTTTAGTGTGAAATTTCTTTAATTAGCGAAAATTCGCTAAATGAATACAAGTGCCAAAAATATCCGCCTCATATTCGGCCTAAAATTACGACAACTCCGATTGAATAATGGGTATTCCCTGGCCGAATTATCACAAAAGACAGGCATATCCAGATCATATATTAACGAAATTGAAAAAGGGAAAAAGTATCCTAAACCTGAAAAAGTATCATTGCTGGCTGATGTTTTCAATATTGAGTATGACGAATTAGTTTCTCTTCGACTTCAAAAAAAACTTGCTCCAATCTCACAATTAATCGAAACAAATATATTGGATTCCATACCACTTGACTTTTTTGGAATCGATCAAAGTGACCTGATCAAAATGCTGGGAGAGGCCCCAACCCGACTTAGCGCATTTGTTGATTCAATTATAAATATTGCCAGGAAGTATGATATACAAGTAGAACATTTTTATTATGCCGTGCTTCGTTCGTACCAGGAAATGCACGATAACTATTTTCCCGAGATAGAAGAAAAAGCGCGATTGTTTAGAAAAAAATACGAGTTGAAACCAGGATCAATCCAGTCCATCGCAAAACTGGAAAGATATCTCACCCACAAATGCGGATACCAAATTGTTGCTGATGGACTTTCGGGGTATCCAAAGATCAGCCAGCTTCGATACCTGGCAATTTCCACCAAAGAAGGAAATAAAAAATTGCTGTTAAACAAGAATATAAGCAGAACCCAGCTTTTGTTTATTCTGGGTCGCGAAGCGGGATTTAATTATCTGACGTTATCAGAAAGATCCAACACCGCTTCCTGGGTAGATTCAAGCTCATTCGAACAGGTTCTAAACAATTTTAAAGCATATTATTTCTCAAGTGCGATATTGTTGCACGAAAAAATATTCCTGCGGGGATTAATTAATTTTATCAGTAAAAAAAGATTTGATACACAGGAAGTAATGAATTTGATCAATCACAGCAATTCTTCACCTGAAGCATTTATGCTTCGTATCACTAGTCTGGTTCCCCGGTATTTAAAATTCAATCAATTTTTCTTTTTTAGGTACAACCATGATCTTACAACCAACAGTTACCAGCAGACGAAAGAATTATATGCTTCCGGCCTGCGAAACGTTCAGGGTGTTGACTTATTCTCAAAAGCTTGCCAACGCTGGGTTGCGATTACTTCATTAACCCGGTATGAAAATGAATATATTGAGTCACATTTGAACGATAATAATAAAACAAGCGTTTATAGAATTACGTATGAAAAATCGGGTATGGAATTTCTTGTTATCGGAATCTCTGATAATATGAATCCTACTGAGGGGATGAACTGTTTCATTGGAATTGGTTTCCTTATCAATATCAAGTTTAAGGAAAAGACAGTATTTGTTGATGACCCTAAGATATTAAAAGTTGTTGTTGAACCGGATTGGGTACTTTCTACTTCTGGTTTTTGCTATGACGGACTTGAGAATATTATGGCAATCAACAGGGAAAGCCGGTTAAAATCCATACAAAAAAGTGTAAGGGAAGCAGTTGATATTGAGCAACATTAAGTATTTTTATCTGAATTAATAGTACTGTCCAATGAAGAAGTTACCGATTTTTGTGCTATGCTTTTGCGGATCTTATGCCGCGTCGATAGCACAAAATAAAGTGACTTCAAAAAATGACACTTCCTATTGCGTACCTTCTGTTGAGGGCCTTAGCAGGCCAAAAGGATTTGTGATAAGTGAGGAGATCGTGATGAATCATGGAATAAATTCTTCTTCTACCCAGGGTACAACTTCAACTGCATTAGGACAAATTAAGGCTGTAAGAAGACGCGAAATCAAATTTAAGGCCCCTT
>CAZONK010000089.1:0-12978 GCA_964581095.1 uncultured Roseivirgaceae bacterium | reverse complement strand
GAAATTGAAGAAAAATTGAAAAATTAAATTGAATAATGAATGTCGATTAACGAATGATGAATTAAGAAGTTTAGGTTGAAAAATCTAAAATTAAAAATCGTTAATCGGTGTTCTAAGTTCGAAGAAAAATTAAATTGAATATCGATTAACAAATAATGAATGATGAAGTATAAAAGTATCAGGAATATGCTAAATATAAAATTGATAATCGGTCATTGATATTCGAAATTCTAAACAACAACATATCTATATACTAAAATTCTAAACACATGAAAATTAAGTCTATTCGTGCCTGGAAACAGGACCTGGATAATAAACGCCCCTATTCCATTTCGTACAAAACTGTGGATGAAGTTGAAAGCGCTTTTTGTGAGATTGAGCTTGAAAATGGGATTACCGGTATTGGCGCCTCAAATCCCAGTCCGTATGTGGTAGGCGAAGGAGTGGAGGAGGTGATGGCAACACTGGAGTCGGGTGAAATGGATTGGCTGATTGGCCGGGATATCCGAAACATTCATGGATTATGTGAAGAACTGGTAACAAAATATCCATCCAAAGCAGGATCCAGGGCAGCAGTTGATATAGCCCTGTATGATACGTTCGGTAAGTTTTTAGGTGTGCCGGTAGTTGAATTCCTGGGCCAGCAAATCGATAAAATGGCAACATCTGTAACTATTGGAATCAAAGGGGTGGCTGAAACGCTGGAGGAAGCCAATGAATTTCTGGGCAATCATTTCAAAATATTAAAAGTGAAACTGGGAAATGATGTTGAACTCGATATCGAACGCCTGGCCAAACTTCGTGAGAAATATGGATTTGATCCTATCATTCGCATTGATGCAAACCAGGGATACAGCGTGGAAGAATTAAAATTATTTTTTGACAAGACGAAGGATTTTAAAATTGAGCTAAATGAGCAACCATTAAAAACCGATATGAATGAGGAAATGAAGGCACTGCCCGATGAAATTAAAGATACCATTGCTGCCGATGAGTCGCTGGTTACCCCGGAAGATGCTTTTTATCTTGCTTCACCACCTTATGCGAGCGGTATATTTAATATCAAATTGATGAAGTGTGGAGGAATTCACCAGGCGAGAAAAATTACTACCATTGCCGCACAGGCAGGTATTGATTTGATGTGGGGCTGCAATGATGAAAGCATTGTGAGTATTACGGCAGGATTACATGCAGCTTTCAGCTCTGCAAATACAAAATATATCGACCTCGATGGAAGCCTGGACCTTGCAAAAGACGTGGTAAGCGGTGGATTTATCATTGAAGATGGATATATGCGTCCTAATGGCGAACCGGGACTAGGTGTTCATAAGATCGAAATTTAAACTTGGTAGTATCCGGAAAAGTGTGTAATTCCAAATATGCTCTCAATCGGAATGATATCTACCCACGCACGATCAGATCCGGGATTTTAAAAATGAATATTTAATTTAACCCAATAGAAATAGCTACCAGTATGGCAATAATACCTAAGCCGATCAGCATCAGAAACTTCGTGAATGCATATCGAAACCATTCATCGTATTTAAGCCCCGCAGCTGCAAGTATTGCTATTAAAGCTCCGTTAGTAGGTGTTATCAGATCGGTAAGCCCCGCTCCAAACTGGTAAGCAAGTACCGTTACCTGGCGAGAAAGACCAATCAGGTCTGAAAGGGGCACGAGGAGTGGCATGGTTAATACAGCTTGTCCGCTGACACTGGGAACAGGTATATGGATAAAAATATGTCCAATTACCATCCCGACAGCCGATAATTGAACAGGTAATTCTGAGATAGGGATGAATATACCATAGACAATACTATCGATGATAAGCCCGTCATCCAATACCACATAAATGGCACGCGCGAACCCAATGAGCAGCCCTGCAAAGGCCATTTCCTTAAATCCTTTGATATATGCCTCAGCTGTACCGGTTAATCCAAGCTTCCCCACTATACCTGCTACCAGTCCCATAATGAAAAAAGCGGCTGACATCTGGTTAAAACCCCAACCAACTTCCAGTATCCCATATCCAATGATTGCAAACGTTAGAACAACAATGAAAAGAATAAGATTTGAGCGGAAAACATCTTTATTTTCAACTTTAATTTTTTGATCAGAAATGGGTTCGATCCTGTTTCTATAAGCATATCTAATCGTCCAGAAGATCCATATTCCGAGCGCGATGACCAGGAAAATCATTCGAAAAGAGCTTCCGGACAAGAGTGGTATATCAGCGAGTTTTTGTGCAATTCCAACCTGAAATGGGTTCATGGGGCTAAATGCTGCCCCTATAAATGCCGATCCGGCACTCATGGAGACAGCCACGATGGGTTTAAATCCAAGGCTGTTGGTTAAAATAATCAACACTGGAATTAAGGGTATAATTTCCTCCTGCATGTTTTCCAGCGCCCCTCCTGTGGCAAATGCGATCGAAATCAATATGATAATTAGTATTTCTTTACCGGCAAGCTTATTTGTCAGCCATGTTACACCTCGTTTAAGTGCTTTGGTTTCATCAACTACCGTAAATGCACCTCCAATGAGGAATACAAGAAAAATAACATCAGCAGCTTCAATCATACCCCGTGGAATAGCTACGATCGCATCAAAAAAACCTACGGGAGCAGGATCAACCGCATGATAACTTCCTGAAACAACTACTTCCCTTCCTGTAGCCTCATCCACATGACGGTCAAATTGTCCTGCAGGAATGAAATAGCTTAGGATTGTGGCAATAAATATGAAGGTAATGAGAAGTGTTAGAGGATGGGGAAAAGAGAATTTCTTCATCAGTCAGGATGTTTTGTTTGTCCTGGCAAGATAATAAAAAAAAGGCTGCCCCTGATGTAACGCTGGTAGGTGAAATGATACAAAAAGAAGGAGCAGCCTATGCCTTAAATAATATTGAGAATTAATTCGGTAACGTACCGAAAACATAATCCCACAATAATGTACTTACCCCAAACGCTTTTGTCTCGGGATATTTATAATGATGTAATGCGTGATATTTCCAAAGTTTTTTCATTGGTCCATATTTCGGGGACTTGATCCTGTGCTGCGCGTAATGAAGACTTATGTACAGCATGTATCCTATCAGAAATCCAGGGAAAAACGCCACAGAATATAATCCCATCATTAAGTAAAACAAACCAAAAAACAGTGAGATTAGTATAAGGGCAGGTAGGGGGGGCATCGCAAGCCTTGTAGGATCCCTTGGGTACTGGTGATGAATACCATGGGCCATATGCTGAATTTTTAACCAGGCTTTATTTTGTGTTTTCGTATGGTATCCGAATCGGTGAACTATATATTCTGAAAAGGTCCATGTTAACAAACCTGCAAAGAATAATACAATGATTTGCCATGTGACAATACTTGTATAGGTGAAGCAGTAGTAAAGAAAACCAATTGCAATGAGGGTATGCATTGTTACCGGAACATAAATGGACGTTCTTGTAATCTTCTCCATAAACGAAGATTTAAACAATTTCCCCTTTTCTTCAGCTCTTGGCTTTAAGTCTTCCCTGATTTCCATTTCTTGAATTATACACCTGACATTTTTACCTGAAGCAAAAGTATATTTTTGAAGTCTTGTGTAAAATGACATTTGTCAGTTTATGAATATTTTTTTCACTTTTATAATTTTTCCCTGCTACTGGATTCTTTAGAGAATAAAAAGGCCGTTTATCAGATTTATTGCACTATCTGTGACTACATTTTTATTAATTACATCCAAATTGACTTATTTGAACCTAACTAAACCTTAATGAAAAAGCTATTTGCTATTTTCCTGGTAACCCTGAGTATATCAGGTAGAATAAATGCCCAGGAAACATTTCCAGGAAATGACGTGCTGGATGAAAGATCAAATGCGTATGCATTTACAAATGCTACTGTCATTGTAGACCCTCAAACAACATTATCGGGTGCAACAATGGTAATCAGGGATGGAAAAATTGAAAATGTCGGACAAAATATTTCGATACCAGCCGGATACATAACAGTAGATTGTAAGGGTAAATATATCTACCCGTCTTTTATTGACATTTATTCAAACTATGGCCTGCCTAAAGTTGAAAAACCTCGTAGAGGTGGATTTAACAGTGCAGAGCAGATCCAGTCTAAAACCAAAGGCGCATTCAATTCAAATCAGGCCATCAAGGCCGAATACAATGCTTCCGAAGAGTTTACCATCAATAAGAAATCTGCGGAGTCATTTCGAAAACAGGGCTTTGGTTCTGTTTTGACATTCAAAGCTGATGGAATTGCCAGGGGAACTTCTGCATTTGTTACACTCGGGGAAACTACCGATAATAAAGTAATGCTGGATGAAACTACCGCGGCACACTATTCACTAAACAGGGGTACATCAGCACAAAACTACCCTCGTTCACAAATGGGGTTCATTGCTTTGATGCGTCAAACCTATATGGATGCTGAGTGGTACAATGCACAAAAACCAAAACCATTTGCCGACAAATCACTGGATGCCTGGATTGCAAACCAATCGATGCCACAGATCTTTGAGGCAACAAGTTGGATTACCGTATTGCGGGCAGATAAAATTGGTGATGAATTCGGCAAACAATACATCATAAAGGGTGGTGGTGATGAGTACAAAAGGATTAATGAGATAAAAGGAACAAATGCAACCATGATTATTCCTGTGAAATACCCGGATGCATTTGATGTGGAGGACCCTTTTGAAGCGGAAAGTGTTTCACTTGCAGATATGAAGCATTGGGAAATGGCCCCTGCAAATTTATCGTCGTTGGAAAAGAATGGAATTACCTTCTCCATCACCGCAGCAGGGTTATCCGGTTCAAAAGATTTTTTGAAAAATGTTCGAAAAGCAATTGAATATGGGTTGAGCGAGAAAGCTGCACTGGCAGCAATGACCACTGTTCCTGCAAACACGATTAATATGGGATCATACGTTGGTAGCTTATATGCAGGGAAAATTGCCAATTTCCTGATTACATCCGATAATATCTTTAATGAAAAGGCGATTATATATGAAAATTGGGTCCAGGGTGAAAGGTTTCAGCTAAAGGATATGGATGTAAAAGACATTAGCGGAAACTATGATTTCAAAGTAGGGGATACAAATTATGATCTGAAGATTACAGGCGAACCGGGAAGTCCAAAGGGCGAGATAGTTGTAAATGATTCAACAAAAATAAAAGTAGATTTAAAACAAACCGGCGAGACCCTGACACTTGGATTTTCTCCTGACAAAAAAGAGGGGAGGATACGTTTGTCAGGATGGAGCAAGGGAAAAGATTTCGCAGGCAACGGCCAGCTTGCCGCCGGCACCTGGATCGACTGGAGCGCTTCATATAAGGGTGAAATAGATAAAAAAGAGCAAAAAGAGGATAAAAAATCGTCCAAACCGGAAGTTGGGGAAGTTATTTTCCCATTTGTTGCCCACGGGACTTCCTCTCTGCCAGAGCAAGAAACTCTGTTGATAAAAAATGCAACCGTTTGGACCAATGGAGCAACCGGGGTTGTGGAGGATACCGATGTTCTGATCGAAAACGGTAAAATCACCAAAATTGGCAAAGACCTGTCTTCCCGTAATGCAAAAATCATTGATGGTACAGGCAAGCACCTGACAGCGGGAATTATTGATGAACATTCTCACATTGGAGGAGGAGGAAACGATTGGGCTGCAAATTCATCAATGGTTCGCATCGGTGATGTGGTCAACTCCGAAGACGTAAATTTATACCGGGCCCTTGCCGGTGGTGTTGTTGCTGTCCAGGTACTGCATGGGTCGGCAAATCCAATCGGAGGCCAATCAGCAATTATTAAGTTGCGCTGGGGAATGGCGCCGGAGGAATTGAAAATCAAAGGAGCTGATGCGTATATAAAATTTGCATTGGGTGAGAACGTAAAAAGGTCAAGAAATACAACATCAATTCGATATCCGCAAACGAGAATGGGAGTGGAGCAGGTGTATGTAGATGCATTTACCAACGCTCAAACATATAAATCAAAATGGGATGCTTACAACAGCCTCCCTGCGAAATCCAGAAGCGCCTCTTTAAAACCACGACGTGATTTGGCAGATGAGGCTATGCTCGAAATCCTGGAGGGAAAACGATTTATTACATGCCACTCATATGTGCAATCTGAAATCAACATGTTGATGCAAGTGTCAGACAGGTTTAACTTCAGGATTAACACATTTACCCATATCCTGGAAGGATATAAAGTAGCGGACAAAATGAAAGCACGCGGTATTGGAGCTTCAACCTTCTCCGATTGGTGGAATTATAAGTGGGAGGTACGATATGCCATTCCCTATAATGCTGCCATTTTGCACAATGAGGGCGTGGTAACGGCTATTAATTCTGATAGTGGAGAAACAGGAAGACGGTTGAATCAGGAAGCTGCAAAATCTGTGAAGTATGGGGGAATGAGCGAAGAGGATGCCTGGAAAATGGTGACATTAAATCCTGCTAAACTTCTGCATCTTGAGGACCAGATGGGGAGTATTAAAGTCGGTAAATCAGGGGATGTTGTTCTTTGGACGGATCACCCGCTTTCGATTTATGCTATAGCAGAAAAAACAATCATTGATGGTATAATTTACTTTGATTTAGAATCGGATAAACAAATCAATGCTGAAATAATTACTGAGCGTGCCCGGCTGATTCAGAAAATGAAGGATGCAAAAAAAGGTGGTGCAAAAACCCGCAAAGGTGGATCGCCGAAAGCAGTTGAATACCACTGTGTAGAAGATTACGAGTTCCTGGAATCATCTTATACAGGGTTTGAAGAAAATTAATAGAATATTTAGAAATAAAAATTATGAAATTATGAAAAAAATAAATAGTTATAGACTCTCTTTAATCCTTCTCTTAACAGTCGTTTGGGTTGGGAATCATGTTTATGCGCAGGTTCCAATACCTGCACCGCCCCAGCAGGGGCCTATTATGTTAGTAGGAGGGACTGCACATCTTGGTAACGGTAGTGTAGTTAACAATGCCATAATAGCTTTCGACAATGGAAAACTAACGATTGTTTCCGGAACAGATAATTCCGACCGTTCGGGTTATAAGGTTATTGATGTCAGCGGAAAACACGTTTATCCCGGGTTTATTTTAGCAAATTCCCAGGTTGGCCTTGTGGAGGTAAGTTCCATCAGGGCAATGTCTGATAACAGTGAGCGGGGTAGTATCAATCCAAATGTACGGTCGATCATTGCTTACAATACCGATTCAGAATTCCCGGCAACGTTCCGGTTCAATGGGATACTTCTGGCGGAGACGACACCTACCGGAGGTGTTATTTCAGGAACCTCATCTGTTGTGGAAATGGACGGATGGAATTATGAAGATGCTGCCCATACGATGGACATGGCTATGCATATGAACTGGCCATCCCGGATAAACAGGAGGTTTGATTTTGAAACTTTTACCATGAAAACAGAGCCAAATAAAAATTATGATAAAACAGTTGGTGATATTACAAAGCATTTTAAGGATGCCGTTTCGTATGGTAAGCTGGCAAAAAAGCCGGTGAACCTGAAAATGGAGGCGATGCAAGGTTTATTTGCTGGAGACATAGTATTAATGATCCATACAAACCGTCCTAAAGAAATTGTGGAAAGTGTGAAATTTGCTAAGGCACACGGCGTGCAAAATATAACTGTTATTACAAACGATGCTGCATGGCTTGTCCGTGATTTTCTGAAAGAAAATAAGATACCGGTGATTTTGCCACCAACACATAACAGACCTCCACGGGTTGATTCTGATTATGATTTTGCATTCAAATTACCGGCTTTGCTTACCAATGCGGGTATTACTGTTTCGTTGAGTCATTCGGGAATGCTCTCGCTGGCCCGCAACCTGCCGTTTTTTGCAGGAACGGCTGCTGCTTATGGTGTGGACAAAGAGGAAGCCCTTAAAATGATTACATCCAATCCAGCGAGTGCCCTGGGAGTTTCTGATCGGGTGGGAACACTGGAGGTGGGCAAGGATGCAACTTTGTTTGTATCAGATGGTGATGCACTTGATATCCGTACCAATAAAATTTTATATGCGTTCATAAGTGGCAAGGAGATAGTTTTAGATAGTAAACAGCAGGAATTATTTCGACGATATTCTGATAAATACGGACATACGAATACGAAATAATAAATTGAATTTGCTGTCATGGTTTTTTCCCAAAATAAACCATCCCTGACAAATTGTGTTACCGTCATTCTGAGTCCAGGAATTTTATGAAAAAAGGTATAGTATTTTGTATAAATGTGACATTTTAAACCAAAGTTTTAATGGGCGAAGAATCTGTATATCATTTACTCATAATTGGAAGCTCGGGGTTTAGCACAGAGATGCTTCACCAAAGGTGTTCAGCATGACGGAACTATAAAATGGTGGAATTATTAATTCAATGAAGGAATGATAAGGTCAACGTCCGTGCCTTTTCCTTCATCGGAGGTAAGCTTGATCTCACCGTTAAGTTTTTCCAGTGTTTCTTTTACAATATATAGTCCCAGCCCTGAACCGGCATTTTCATCGGTGGCACGATAAAACATTTTAAACACATGACGCAAATGCTTTTTAGGAATTCCTTTTCCATTATCGTGGATGTGGATTTTAGCCTTGTCATTCTCAATATTAATATCGATTTGGATATTTGGTGGAGACCCGTTCTTATGCCGGATAGAATTAGAAAGTAGATTATTGAAAATAACCTTCAGCCTCCATGTATCAGAGTAAAATGGCTTATCCTGGTTGATATTGATGCTTTTTGTAATTTTCTCTGAAATATCAATGAATTTCAGCTGGCTGAATGTTTCTGTGATGATCTTATCAAAAAATATTTCTTCTTTTTTAACTTCCAACCGGGCATTTCTGGATTGGTCGAGAATTTTTCTGATAAATTTATCCTGTTGTACCACACTATCTTCAATCATTCCAAGGTATTTACGGGTCATCGATTTCGAACTGTCTTTTTGTGCGAGATTAATGAGTCCCAGGACCGATGCAATGGGAGCCCTCAAGTCGTGTGAAACACTATAGACAAAATTGTCCAGTTCAGAATTGGTTTTGCGCAGGCTTCTGTTGGACAGCCTTAACTTATTCTCAGCTTTAGTGCGAATTTTAATTTCTTCATTCAGGGCATTAGTTCTGATGTTGATTTTGCTTTCCAGGTTTTCGTTAAATTTCTCCAATTCAATCTGGATTGTATTTCGCTCTTTTACCGTTGCTGAAATTATCAGACTGGAAATGCTTATTACCCCAACAAATGTTTGTAAAAGAAGTGTAGAATTATACATTTCAGGTACGTACAAAGGTCCGTTTCCATTGATTGTACGGAATATTGCATACAACGCCACAGCTGCCATTACAGATAACGCGATATTCAAACTAAAACGAAAAGACAACCACATAAGGAAAGGAATAACAAGGAAGGGAAATGCTTTCTCCATTGTTTCACTCAGGCCTTCAACCCTGTGAAGGGACATAACCCCGGCAATCGTAAGAACAAATAGTAACCCTTCCAATATTTTTTCCTTATTAAACCTGACTTTCATGCCGCCAGTCCAAGACAATATCAGTGGTGTAAAAAGCAATATACTCACAGCATTTGCCATTCCCCATGAATACCAGGAAGCTAGCGCCATTTCTTTGAGCACCAGTTGATTAATAAACAGTGCACTGGTATAGAAGGTTGTTGCAATGAGACTGACAATTAAAGCAATGAACAAAAACCTGAAAGCATCTTTCGAAAATGAAAACGGTTTTTCTTTGTTACTTATAAATTTTAAGTATAGGTAATTACCAAACAATGCTTGTAATGTAACCCCTGTAGAAGTTATAAATATGTGGGCTACAATATATTCAGGTCCCAGTTCATTAACGTTCCAGTAAAAAAATACCTGGGTAATAATTGACCCCAAAGTGATTCCCGGCCAGGCTTCCCTTCCTACAAGAATAAGGAATGCAAGGCCAACTCCTGCTGCCGGCCATATGGGAATATGCTGAGGTGTTGAAAATGCAAGTTGATACCCTAGCAATGCTGCCAAACAATAAATAACAGCCAGGAAAAGTATCTTAAGATCTCTTGAAACAGGTGTTAGTCGTTTAGAAGCCATCTATAAACTCATTTTAGAAAAGGGAATTCAATTTCAGGATATATTGCTTCAAATAAAAGAAATATTGTAATAATTGTGTTTTTAGTCGATAAATTGACTTATTTCCCGACGAACGGTAATACACGGTGTAAACGGTTATTAAAAATATTTTCTTCCTTCTACCCCCTGGTATAGTTCAGATGTTGGTTCGGATACCCAAAACTGCTTCGTATAAATATCCATAGTTGATAGTACATTTCCCCATCCGGCACCTGTATCCATCATCCAGACTTCGCAAGCATCGATTGGGTGATCGTACCCATAACGGTGGATAGGTGTATGGCCAATATAAATTTCTTTATAGTCGCTTAAATGCGGAGGATGTTCATCATGGCGATGGGCAAAAGCCATTTTGAACAGGGCACGATCGTAAAGGAGTGTATGTACATCTTGTTTTTCCACAGAACGGTTTGGATTAATGCCGGCATGAACAAACAAAGCTTTGTCCCTTAGATAATAGTATTCAGAACCCTCCAGGAAAGTTTGATAAGTTGTTGAAAATTTTACTCCAAGGCTGGTTTTTGTAGCCTCCCCACCCTGAGACAACCAAATCGGTGATGAATGCCCTGTTTGCATCCAGTCGAGGGTCATCTGATCATGGTTGCCACGAATAAAAATCAGGTTTTTAACTTTCATCAGGAAATCGAGGCATTCTTTTACTTCCGGCCAGCCATCAGTTATATCACCCAACACTATTAAACGATCATTTAGATGGTCAAAATCAGCACGTTGAAGGACCTGCAGCAATGCTTTGTAAGCGCCATGAATATCTCCGATTACCAATGATCTCATGATTCTGTTAAATTAACGGTTAATTACAAAAAAACCCGATTGTTTAAACCCAGAATTGTCATTGGGGTTTTGTCCCAAAAGGGATGCCTTTGGTGTGATGAAGGGTTAAAGTACAAGTAAATCAAGTACTTAGGTGAGGAAGCATAGCCTAAGTTATGCTGACGTGCCAATTTTGTGTTAAGTGCCTGATTTTGACCCAAAGAGATACCTATTGCAAAGTGATTTGACCATGTAATAGAAAGTCTAATGACAATTCTGGGTTAAATTGGCTTCCTTCAATTGGTGTCATTTGAAAGGCGGAGTACCAGGTGCCATTTGGCAGGTCTTCACAGTCATTGCTTTTTCCCATAATATCGGTGTATTCGTTAGTTATATTTGATGAAACATAATTAAAAATAAAGGGAGCATGTTTTTAGGTAAAATAATTGAAACGACAAAGATTACCCCAAAATATGTTCAATTGAGCATACCGCATAGAGTGGGACATTAATAAAATCTTTATCCTTTATAAAATTTCTCGGTGAAGTCCTGAAAATAGTTTTTGGTTTATATTTATCTGCATAACTTCTCAGACTTTTAATATTTTTGCTTAAACCACTTTTTACTTCTACCGGGTAAATCTTATCTTTTAATTGTAGAATAAAATCTACTTCTGCCTCACTTTTTGATGTCCAGTAAAACAATTCATTGTTACCACCGACTATGAGCTCCTGGGCTATAAAGTTTTCAATAAATGCCCCATTATATTCCGAAAAAAGTTCGTGTGGTTTGATAATTATATCTGAAGAAAGTTTGAGCATTGCACCCAAAAGACCTGTATCGAGCATGTAAACTTTAAATTTGGAATAATCAGTATACCCGGAGATGGGAATTTTTGGTACACTAATATTATAAGCTAAATGTATTAAGCCGGTTTTTTTTAACCATTCAATTGTGTGCTCGAAGGTTGATGCCCGCGATTTTTTACGAACATCGCTATATTTGAATTTTTTGTTTTCTTTTGACAATTGATATGGTAGTGACTGCCATAGTTCGGAAGTCTTTATCGCCTGAGATCTATCTGTATATTTCGAAAAATCCCTTTGATAGGCATCTAATATTTCATTTTGAATTTTTCTAGTTAAGGCAATATCCCTTTCATCTATATAAGACTGTAGCACCTCCGGCATTCCGCCCAGGAAAAGATACATTTTTAAATGATTAAGTAATTTCTCATGTAAAATACCCGGTAGTGGTTCTACGTTTCTTATATTCATTAGCTTTTCCGCTAATAATTCCGCGCCAAATGCATTAAGGTATTCTATAAAACTCATCGGATACATCGTTATAAAATTAACTTTACCTACTGGAAAGCTACTTTGTTTTCCTACGCTTACCCCAAGTAATGATCCCGCAGAGATGATATGAAATTCAGGGGCTTGCTCATAAAAATATTTTAAACTTGTAATAGCTACAGAAGCGGCTTGTATTTCATCAAAAAACAGTAAAGTGTCATTTGGAATTATTTTTCGTCCTATAAGCAGACTTATATTGTTAATTATATTTTCGGGATCAAGATTACCGGTAAATAAAGTTTTCAAGTCCGGATTTTGTTCAAAGTTCAAATAGACGTAATCTGAATATTCGTTTTTCCCGAATCTATTTATAAGATATGTTTTACCAACCTGCCTCGCACCCTGAAGCAAAAGCGGTTTGCGGTTAAGGCTGTTTTTCCATTCTAAAAGAAATTTATATAAAGTACGTTTCATTGTTTATCTCCTATAAAGTGTTCCAAATATATAAATCAAACCCGACAAAAGTATCATAATGTATTAATATTATCCCATAAAAAACGTCTCAAATCTTTGATTGCCCATAGAAGAATCCTTCCCATAAGAGGCCATGCGGGTATTTTGTGTCCGGGTTTTATTTACGATTTAGGGGAGGTTATGTGATTAATTAGTCTGTCTATAAACGCGGTGTCTGATTCAGAATGTTCGCTATCAAGGCTTGCGACCGCGTGTCGCCTAAAGCTTTAGCGGAGGCACAAGTCA
>CAZONK010000088.1:7585-12985 GCA_964581095.1 uncultured Roseivirgaceae bacterium | reverse complement strand
GCCATCCGAAACCTTTTTTTATAATAAGAACTATAAATATTGCTTTCTACCACGCCCAACGAAGAGGAAGAATGGATAAACATCACTTTTTCTTTACTGCGTATATCTGTCACCAATCCAACATGGGTAATCTTCCGTTTTTTCTTCCCCGTTGCAAAAAATACCAGGTCCCCTTTTTTTACTTTACTAAGTTTTACCTTCTTCCCAATTTTACTCTGATCTTCTGAAGTCCTTGGAATTTTGTAATTGATTGAAGAAAACGAATTTATCAGAAGTCCTGAACAATCCATTCCTGCCCGCGAAGTTCCTCCCCATTTGTATGGAGTCCCCGTGTAAGATCGTGCTGTTTTAATTACAGATTCAACTTTTCTGGTCCTTGCTTTTTTACCACTGGCACATCCAGATATCAAAAAGATTATCAAAGACAGAACGATTAACTTATTGAGTGGATTATAGAATCGTTTAAATAATTTTTGGTTCACGATCGGCAGATATTGGATTTTCGTGTAATTTGCCACTTTCAGGCAATAAACGAAAATTTGTGCAACAAGAAAATATAAATCGTAGCCATTTAAAAAAATTAAACGAGTCATTGAATGGTTCGTTGCATTTTGATGAAACCATTCGAAAAATCTATGCTACCGATGCTTCATCATATCGCGAAATCCCACTCGCAGTGGCCTATCCAAAGGATAAAGAAGACATTATAAATCTGATAGGATTTGCTAATGCACATAATGTATCCTTGATTCCGCGCACCGCGGGAACATCCCTTGCCGGCCAGGTTGTTGGAAAGGGGATAGTTGTAGATGTTTCAAAATACTTTACAAAAATTTTAGAAGATGATCCGGATGAAAAGTGGGTGAGGGTGCAGCCGGGTGTTGTTCGGGACGAACTTAATCAGCACTTAAAACCGAAAGGCTTTTTGTTTGGCCCTGAAACTTCCACCGCAAATCGTGCAATGATTGGGGGGATGATTGGAAATAATTCCTGCGGGTCCAATTCAGTAGTGTATGGAAGTACCCGCGACCATTTACTGGAGGTGTGTGCCATTCTCAGCGATGGGTCAGAAGTTGTATTCGGGGAGATAAATGGGGAGGAGTTTGAAAACAAATGTGAACTTGATTCCATGGAAGGAAAGATCTATCGTGGAATCAGGGATTTGCTGCAACCACAAGAAATAAAAGATGAAATAGAAGATAAATTTCCTCTCAAATCCATAAAACGAAGAAACACAGGATATGCAATTGATCTGTTACTTCCAATGGTACCATTTAAGGGAAATGGAACGCTATTCAACTTTTCCAGACTTATCGCCGGATCGGAGGGAACACTGGCATTCATCATAGAAGCAAAACTAAATATCGTCCCTCTTCCCCCTGTTTACAGCGGCTTGCTTTGTATCCATTTTACATCCATTTATGAATCAATGAAAGCCACTCAGATTGCATTGAAGTACAACCCTTCCGCGGTGGAGCTCATCGATCATTTTATATTGGAATGTACAAAAGGCAACATTCAGCATGTAAAAAACAGGTTCTTCCTAAAAGGTGACCCAAATGCGATCATCGTTGTTGAATTGCGCAGGGATTCTGAACAGGAACTCGAAAATGTCAGGGATGCATTGATTGAGGAACTTAACAGTAACAACTATGGCTATCACCATCCTTATATTTCAGGTGAGCAGGAAACCAGCGTGTGGAACCTTCGCAAAGCGGGTTTGGGGCTTCTCTCCAACCTACCCGGAGACGCAAAACCCGTTCCGGTAGTAGAAGACACCGCGGTAACGGTTGATGATTTGCCTGAATACATACGGGAGTTCGACCAAAAAATGGAGGAGTACAATCTCAAATGCGTACATTATGCCCATGCAGGGTCAGGGGAGATACACCTCCGGCCGATTTTAAACTTGAAAACAGAAGAGGGGAACAGGTTATTCAGGCAGGTGGCAACTGATATTGCCACCCTGGTAAAAAAATATAAAGGTTCCCTTAGCGGAGAACATGGAGATGGCCGATTGCGGGGGGAATTCATCCCTTTTATGATCGGCGAAAAAAACTTTGAACTTCTGAAAAAGGTTAAAAAACTGTGGGACCCCAATAATATTTTGAATCCGGGCAAAATTGTGGATACGCCGTCAATGAATTCGCAATTGCGTTATTATCCGGGACAGGAAACGCTGGATTTTCCTACCACTTTGGATTTTTCAGGTACAAAAGGAATGGTTCGTGCCGCGGAGCTATGCAACGGAGCAGGAGATTGCCGCAAAACGCATCTGATTGGTGGCACAATGTGCCCCTCATTTATGGCTACAAAAAATGAAAAAGATACTACCCGGGCAAGGGCGAATATAATCCGGGAGGTATTTACCCGGTCTTCCAGTCTTGAAGCATTCAATAGTAGTGAAATTAAAGAGATCCTTGACTTGTGTTTGTCGTGTAAGGGTTGCAAACTGGAATGCCCTTCAAATGTGGATATGGCTAAATTGAAGGCGGAGTTTATGCACAAGTATTACCAATCCAATAAAATTCCGTTGCGGTCGCGAATGATTGCCAATATTGCCAAAATCAACAAATATGGTTCCATAGCGCCATGGCTTTATAATTTTATCCTCAAGAGTCCTCTCGGAACATTAAACAAAAAAATCCTTGGTATCGAACGTAAGCGTGATTTTCCAAAATTAAATCGGTTTACATTACGTTCCTGGATTTCAAAGCAAATCCCTGATGCAGGTACTAAAGGGAAAGTATATCTGTTTATAGATGAATTTACAAACTACTCGGATGTTGAGGTTGGTATGAAAACAGTGATTCTTTTAAATGCAATCGGGTATAAAGTGGAAACTGTAGCACATCGTGAAAGCGGGAGGGCTGCGATGTCAAAAGGAATGTTGGGTTTTGCCCGTGACGTTGCCGAAGATAATGTCAGAATATTTAGTAAAATCATTAGTGAAGACACTCCATTGGTTGGGATTGAACCTTCTGCAATTCTATCGTTTCGGGACGAATACCCTGATTTATTAAGAGATGAAATGAAAGAAAAGGCTGCAACTCTTTCAGAAAATACGTATTTAATTGATGAATTTCTATCAGTAGCGTTTACAAAGGGCGAAATTGATTCATCCCTGTTTACAAAAGAATCAAAAAGTATTAAACTGCATGGGCATTGCCACCAGAAAGCGATTTCTTCAACTGATCATTCACAAAAGATACTTACAATTCCGGAAAACTATGAAGTTGATGTGATCCCCTCCGGATGCTGTGGCATGGCAGGATCATTTGGGTTCGAAAAAGAGCACTATGAACTATCAATGCAGATAGGAGAGCTGGTATTGTTCCCTACTGTCCGGGATACTGATATTGATACAGTTATTGCTGCACCGGGCACAAGTTGCAGGCACCAGATCAAAGATGGGACCCAGCGAAAGAGTTATCATCCGGTGGAAATTCTGCACGACGCATTATTGCCACAATACAAAGCATAATATTCTATGTGTGGTATAACAGGCATTGTTGCATTTAATCAATTGGGAAGGTTGCACATGATCAACCTGGCAGGGGCAACCGAGCAGCTAGCATCCCGTGGTCCGGATTTTCAACTCACCTACCATGACGAGTTTGTAGGGCTTGGCCATCGAAGGTTATCCATTATCGATCCTTCTCCGGCTGGTCATCAACCAATGCAAGATGCATCAGGAAGGTATGCACTGATTTACAATGGGGAGATATATAATTACAAATCCTTACGACAGCAATTGGAGAGTAAGGGTGTCCATTTTGAAAGCGATACAGATACGGAAGTACTCCTTTATCTTTTAATAGAAAGAGGAATTGAGTGCCTGGAGGAGTTGAATGGGTTTTTCGCATTTGCATTTTATGATAAACAAGAACACAAATTAATAATTGCACGCGACCGGTTTGGTATTAAGCCATTGGTTTACGCACAGGACCAGGATAAGATTGTTTTTGCTTCAGAGATGAAGTCGCTGTATCGATATGGCATTGAAAAAAAAATCGATCGGTCTTCGCTGCAAATGTATCTCCAGCTGAACTACATTCCTGCACCTTTTTCAATTCTTCAGGGAGCAAAAAAACTGGAACCAGGCCACTATCTGGAAATTTATAAAAATCAAGTATCAGATCATTGTTACTATCAGCTTCCTGAAAGTGACGAAGATCTAGGGGATTACAAAAGTCAGAAATTAAAGTTTGCTCAATTGTTGGAGGAGAGTGTTGCAGATCGTTTGGTTTCCGATGTGCCCCTTGGAACATTTCTGAGCGGTGGGCTTGATTCTTCAATTGTAACCGCGCTTGCAGCTCGTAATAAAGATGATCTGCAGACTTTTTCAATTGGTTACAGGGAGGAGAAATATTTCGATGAAACCCGATATGCCGAGATGGCTGCCAGGCATCTGGGGACAAAACATACGGTTTTTAATCTCTCCAACAGGGATATGTTTGACCATCTTTTCAATATTCTGGATTATCTGGACGAACCTTTTGCCGATTCATCAGCAATTGCTGTAAACGTACTTAGCAGGGAAACCAGAAATCATGTGAAAGTCGCCCTCAGTGGTGATGGTGCTGATGAACTTCTGGCCGGTTATAACAAACATGAAGCTATCTATCGCATGTTGTATCCCGGAATTACTGAAAAGTTAATTTCCGGGTTTGGACCACTTTGGAATAGTTTGCCTCAATCACGAAATGGTATGTTTGGTGATACGTTCAGGAAACTCAATAAGTTTTCAAGGCATTTTAATGAATCCCCTGAAATAAGGTACTGGGGACTGGCATCGTTTATGAGCGAATCGCAAGCGTCAAATCTATTATTGCAAAATGTAGCGTATGATTTTGATAAAACAGTTGACCGCAACAAGCATTATTTAGGACCCTTCAATAAATATGGCGATACACTTGATGCAGTATTACGAGCGGATTTAGGATTGGTATTGCCAAATGATATGTTAACAAAAGTTGACATGATGTCGATGGCCAACAGCCTGGAAGTACGTGTGCCATTTCTTGATCATCGGGTCGTTAATTTTGTAATGAATTTACCTGAAGAGAGCAAAATTGGGAGGAATATAAGGAAGCGTATTTTAAGGGATTCATTTAAAGATATTCTTCCCCGAAAGATTTTTTCAAGACCAAAACATGGGTTTGAAGTTCCTCTGTTAAAATGGTTTCGGCGTGATATGAAATCCCTGATCAATGATGACCTTCTTGAAGAGGATTCCCTGGCTGAGCAACAGATATTTAATGTGGAGGAGATAAGTAAATTAAAAAGAAAGTTATTCAGTAACAACCCCGGTGATGTGCATGCCACGATTTGGGCATTGGTGGTATTCCAGTGGTGGTACAGGAAATATATGACATAGTTCCTCACATACTTTTGACA
>CAZONK010000088.1:0-7485 GCA_964581095.1 uncultured Roseivirgaceae bacterium | reverse complement strand
TCCAGTGGTGGTACAGGAAATATATGACATAGTTCCTCACATACTTTTGACAACACACAGTCACCTTTCGGCTTTCAGCTCCTACCCAAGCCACGACTTATACATCCACAATACTTTTTCCTGCTCTTCTATATACGCGGCCATCTGATCGGCAGTGGCACTGTCGTCGGCTTCTTCCGCCAGGTTTTTTAATCCTTTTTCTTTTGTAACAAGGTGTGAAATATTATCAACAATGTGCTGAACACATTCTTCACCTTTTGATACATGGGATATGGGCTGTAGTGATGCAGTCTTGAGATAATCCTTAAAAGTATGCAATGGAGTAGCCTCAAGTGTTAATACCCGCTCGGCAACCTCATCCACCTTCATGGCCGCATCGTTGTACAACTCTTCAAATTTTACATGCAGTTCAAAAAAATGCTGACCTTTTATGTTCCAATGGAAACCGCGAAGGTTTTGATAAAATATCTGGTAATCCGATAATAAATCATTGAGTTTATTTACTATTTCTGTTTTCATAATTTAAGTGTTTTAATTCGATACAAAGCTAATATTGAAAATCTTATCGATCAAATAGATTGTATTTATCACAGTATAGATTTGATCTATATAGGTATGACGGGGTAAGAACCCGGGTTGGACAATTTTTTATACATACGAGTAAAATTGATAAATCATACGGAAAGCTCTTTTCAAAATTATTTGATTTTCGACAAAAAGGCGATTATGGCGACTTATTTGATCATGATAAAGAAACTGCCATTCAGCTAATTGAACAAGTTCGTGAATTCGTTGTAGAAATAAAGAAATTTATGTGAAGTGCTCGTATTTTTCCAATGCAAAATTTGAAACGCATAAACGCATAAACAAATCAACGAATAAACAACCCAACCCATTATGTTTGCGTTGAGAACAACCGATATTCATTGGAAGTATGTTTTTTATCCTGTCCAAGACCATAAAATTCTTTACGATGCCCATCGTTCTGATCGTGATCTTTTTGATTCTTTCGGTAACTTTAAAGAACAAGTTATGGCGAAAGCGGTTTTTCTGGCTGGCCCTGAGCATGTTGCTTTTCTTCTCAAATGCCTTTATTTCCAACGAGGTGATGCGTGCCTGGGAAGTTGACCCTATTCCGTTAAACTTAATTACAAAAACATACGAAGTTGGGATTGTATTGGGCGGGATCATTCAGGGAGACACGGAAATTACTGATCGCGCTTTTTTCTCAAAAGGTGCGGACCGGATTTATCATGCTTCCATGTTGTATAAGCGCGGAATCATCAAAAAAATATTTGTTTCGGGAGGTACAAGCAGGATAATAGATATTGGGCAACGGGAAGGCCTGGAAATGGTAAAAGCCTTGGTGGAAATGGGGGTGAAAAGAGAAGATATAGATTTAGAGATTATTTCCCGGAATACACATGAAAATGCTGTTGAAATTAAGAAGGCGCTCGAAAAGAAGGGGTTTCGTTCTAAAGAATGTTTGTTAATAACCTCGGCATTTCATATGCGAAGGTCAGAGGCTTGTTTTCGAAAGATTGGTTACCTGACCGATGTCTTCAGTGTTGACATTTATACCCATAATCGGAGGTTTACTCCGGATGTGTTATTTGTACCCAGTGTTAATTCCCTTGTGATATGGCATTTGTTGATTAAAGAATGGACGGGCTATGTGGCGTACTGGCTTGTGGGGTATGTGTAGTGATAGTTTGATTAATGAATGGTTTTGATGATGCGATTGAAAATTATAAATCCGAATTAAGAAATCCGAAAAGTTGAGACAAACTGGCGGTCATGGTGAACCTCTTCCGAAGGTTATCGGGTTTCTTCTGTGCAATAGCTCCGAAATCCAATTCAAATTGCAAATTCAATTTTGAAATAACTGAAGATACTTGTCATTGTTCGCTTCAACAGAATACTGTTCGATCACTGTTTTCCGCCCTTCTTTGCCAAGTTTTCTCCTCAATTCGGGATTTTTAATCAGGAGCGAGAGTTTTTTCACCCATTCCTTTTCAGAGGAGGCAAGAAAGCCATTGACCCCATCATGGATGATTTGAGTGTTCGCACCTACCGGTGATGCAACCACAGGTTTCCCCAATGCCATAAATTGCAATGCTTTGAATCCGCACTTGCCCTTAGCCCAGTCATCCACCTCGAGAGGCATGACCCCAATGTCGATGGTTTGTAGATCTGCAATCTCAGTCTCCTTGTTCCATTCTATAAATTTTAACGATTCAATATTCCATTGAGGGGAATGAATTGAAATTACAATGAACTCCAATTGATATGTTTTTACTAATTGTACAATTACGTTTCGAAGAGAGTCCAGATATTTTATTGTACTGTGTGACCCAGTCCACCCGATTTTTACAATTTCATTTCTGGTTTTATTACCTACTTCATCTTGTTTTGCCGTATGATAATTCAAATCGATGGTTGTAGGTATGATAACTACATTCGAATTGTATTTTTTGGCATAACCGGCAAGGAATTCATTGCCACAACTTACTTTCCATACCCATTTACAAATGGATGCGGTTTTGGTGTGCCATTTGAGCTTAGCAACCATTCGGTTCTCATCCGAAGTATTGGGCAGCCATATGGCGTCGTCAAAATCGTAAATAATCTTTTTACCTGCCACTTTAGCGATCCACCATTCAAAAAAAGGAGGCCCGAGTGGGGCGGCTTCCCGGTGGATAAATACATAATCGTATTTTTGTAAGTGCAGCATTTGCCATTTACGGCGGGCAATACCTTTTATGACAGCCCAGGTCTTTTGCATGAAATTTCCTTTTTCATAGAGGATATTCCAACCATTATTGTCATAAAATGGCTGAATTGTTGTTTTGATGTTTTCAGATTCCAGGAAAGAAAGATACTGCTCGAACCGGAACCGCTGAGAAGGGGCTTTATGAAGTGGGTAAGGGCAAAGGATCAGGACATTCACGATGCAAACAAATCAACAAATCAACAAATCAGCAAATTCACATATTAAAAAGGTGAAATATGTGTAGAATTAAGTCATATACTAGGATATTGTTACTTTAGGAACTTGGTTAACATATTCATTTTAAGAGTAAATTTTGAAATTTCCTTATAATCAGAGAAATTACCCATTTCCAATATGAGAACGCACAAAACATGTTTAATATGCGATTCTAAATATTTAATTAATCTTAGAGGATATGAAGAGAATAGCATTGTGAGGTGTGGGAAATGCGCTTTCGTCTTTTCCAAGTATGTTCCAACTGAAGAAGAAATTATTCGATACTATAGTCAATATTCTTACTCGTCTGTTCCAAATGTACATCCCATAACCATAAAAAGATATCATCAACTTCTTGAAGAATTTGAACCTTATAGAAAAAATAACCTGATTCTTGATATCGGATGTGGAATTGGGTCTTTTTTAAGTGTTGCAAAAGAAAGAGGTTGGGATGTTTTTGGAACGGAAATATCTAAACGCGCTATTGAAATTTTGAGAGAGAAAGGAGTTGAAGTGTACCAGGGAAGAATGGATAAATTACAATTCGAAAATAGTAAATTTGATATAATCACTTCTTTTGAGGTAATTGAACATTTAAATACACCAAATAATGAGGTTAGAAGCATTTATAATGCACTTCGTGATGGGGGATTATTTTACCTAACAACACCAAATTATGATTCCATTTCAAGGTTTCTCCTCGGGAATAAATACAATGTTATTAGTGTACCTGAGCATTTGTGTTACTACACTTCTAAAACTCTGGATAATCTGATGATGGGGCATAAATTTAAAAAAATTAAATTAACGGCAACAGGCATCAACATTGAAAGATTAAAGAATGGAGTCTCTTCCTTTGGTTACAGAGCAATACAACGATCAAATAACACGACTGAAGAAAGGATCCGAGTATTAACAGAGTCTAACTCCCTTTTTAATTTACTAAAATCTAGCGCAAATAAAATTTTGGATAAGCTTACTATTGGGGATGCTCTAAAGGGGTACTATGAGAAGCCAATTGTGTGATGCCTGTTTTAAATTGGGAGAGATATTACTATTTAAATAATTGATCAATAACCATCCTATATATGGGTATTTAATAAAAATTGTAATTGACACATCTTGATTTAATCATTGGGCCAGTATACTTCATTACTATACTATTAATTAGTAGGTTTTTACGACCATTATTTACAGATGAGGTAACTAAAAAGTATTTTATTCCTGCACTAGGTTTAAAAATGATCGCAGCGATTTGCGTTGGTTTATTGTATCAGTTTTATTATGCGGGTGAAGGTGGAGATACATTTGGATATTATTATGGAGCGAAACGTATTTGGCAATTTTTTATTGAAAACCCTAATGATGCTTTTCGAATAATATTTTGGAATGGGGAATTTGGGGGAGGGATATACCAATTAGTTTCGAGAATACCTCACTATCTTAATCCTGCCACATTTATTGTTGATCGTTATGCGGGTTTTCTGGGACTGTTTTCTTTTGGTAACTATTCTGGAATTGCTCTTTTTTTTGCTGTTACAAGCTTTTCAGGAAGCTGGGCACTTTATTCGTCATTGAAAAAACTTTATCCTGATGCACATCAGTGGCTTGCAATAGCAATACTTTTTATTCCGTCAGTTGTTTTTTGGGGCTCAGGGATATTAAAGGATACACTTACTTTTTCTGCTCTTTGCTGGATGATTTGGGCATTCATTAACCTTTCAATAACTCGTTCAAAAAGAATATTTTCCGTTATTGTAATAGCTTTTGGTATTCTAACCATTTTCGTCATTAAGAAATACATCCTACTTGTTTTTCTGCCAGCTTTAATTGTATGGTATTACAGGCTAAATGTTTTACGAATTAAAAATAGACTAATCCGAAGATTGTCTAGTCCGGTAATGTTAGCTTTGGTAGTTCTCTCAACTTATAATGCAGTAGTAACGGTTGGAAGGGATGATCCGCGATATTCAGTTGATAATTTAACAAATACTGTTTATGTTACTGCTCATGATATTAGGTACTGGACCGGAAAAGGCGCTGGTTCTGGATATGAATTGGGCTCAATACCTGAGACTTGGCAGGAAATGGTTATGCTTCTTCCAGCGGCAGTAAATGTATCGCTTTTCCGACCCTATTTATGGGAAGTATCAAATCCTTTGATGTTAATGCTTGGAATAGAAAGCGTTATATTCTTAATAGTTGTAATTTATTTGATATTAAAAATCCGTATTAAATTGATTCGATACTTTATCAACGACCCGTTTTTAATCTTTGCTCTCGTATTTACTCTTGGGTTTGGTTTTGCCGTAGGCATATCAACATGGAATTTTGGAACCCTTGTTCGATACAAACTCCCGTTGATGCCGATATTTGGAGCTATGCTAACAATATTGTATTGGCACTACAAAAATAAAAGTGTCAGTGAAACATAAGAAATGGCCATATTTATTACAATTAGGACAAATTTCAAATTTCAACTAGTTTCAATATTCTTAAACGACCTTTGTCCATATCTTCTGAATACCGAAAATGTATTCTGCCTTCAAAATTTGTAGTTTACAGTCATTTATTATCTCTCTCAATTCATATCTGTCAAACTCATGAACATGATCATTATCGGAATATATTAAATTTAATTTTTTGTCCTTACGGTAATGATTTAAATAATACCTGTCAAAATCTGGAACTTCAATGTATATCAGCTCAAAATGCTCTTTGAATTGCAATAGGAATATTCTTGGATTTTCAAGATGCTCCAAAATATGAGAAAGTATTAATACATCGAATTTTTCTGTTTGTTTATTGAGATATTCTGAAGCTTCCCCAACTTCAAAATTCAAATTATTTTTCTGAAATTTATTTCGAGCAACCTTAATAGCTTCTTCATCGAAGTCGATTCCAACTACTTTTTTAGCCTTGGCTGCAATAAAATTGCTCAAAACGCCATGTTTACATCCTAAATCAAGAACGGAGAAACTCTCTTCAATAAATTCTAGAATAAACGTTTTTGAATATATTCTTACGGGGTGGTTTTCATCAGAGTATATTCTAAAAGACATTTCATGTGATAGTCTATCAAATATCCATTCCAGATTAAGGAAAAGTCTAAATTTGGCAATATTACTAAATGGCAAAATATTACTAATTCTATATATCAGTGACATCAGAATCAACCTTGGTTTTTTTCTGTCCAATTTTATACCCATATTCTTTTGTATTAAATCAAAGCACTATATTGTATAATTGATGGGTATAGGGTTATACACTAAAAGTATGTTCTGATAATACTTGCTTTATACCTTCTTCAATTGAAGTTAAATCTCTTTCTAATAAACTTTTCATTTTCGTTATGTCCGGCCTCCTTCTTGTCATGTCACCCTCCTTTAATGGATCTAATTTTATTATTTGCGAATTAGAATTCGTTAAATCAATAATAATTTTAGCTAAATCTATTATTTTAAGAACTTTCTCACTACCAATATTTACGACATCATTAACAAATATATTTTTCTCAAATGAATTTATTACAGCTTCAACATTATCATCAATATAGCAAAAAGTTCTACTTTGATTACCATCGCCATATACAGTTATATTTTCGCCTCTTAAAGCCTGCCAAATAAATTTTGATAGTACAAAATCTAAACTCTGCTTAGGACCATAAGTATTAAAAAAACGAAAAATAGTATAGTCCAGTCCATAGTCTTGTTGAAAGGATCTGCAATACGCTTCACCCAGGTTTTTCACAATGGCATACGGTAATCTCGAATTTAATGGTGTTGTCAATTCATTCTGAGGTAATTCTACAGGTTCTCCATATACTTCTGATGAAGATGAGTAGAATACTCTTTTAACGCCCGTATTTTTCGATAAATCTAAAATATTTTTGATTCCTTCAATATCTTTTAAAACAAGTGTTGGATTTTCTAATGTTCGAAGAACACCAACCAGTGCCGCATAATGGAATACATAATCAAAGGAATATGAGGTCATTATTGGCGCAATATCGTTATACCTGTTTACATCGCATTTAGTAAACCAGAAGTTACTTTTTTTAGTTGGGATGTGCTGATTACTACCAGTTATCATATTATCAACAATGACAATATAGTACTTTGGATTCTCCAAAAGTTTATCAACAAGTGAGCTACCAATAAATCCAGCACCTCCTGTAATTAGTATTTTTATCATATTGTTAGTTGCTTTTGTAATTCAAAGTTGACCCGTATCCTTTTTCTTTCATATATGAAATTAAAATTCCTTTTCAGGATCTGCTATAAATTTTGCGATAAATATTTTCTGCAACTTTAAAACTTCTATACTGAATTGCTATTTTATATATTTTGTTTCGAAGTGGACTGATTTTAGAATCGTGTAATATATTGTCAATTTTTTTTACAGCAATTCGATATTCTGCAAGGTTTAAGTTTTCAAGGACCACACCTATCTTATTCTCCTTTATAATTTCACTATCATCAGAAATGTTTTTTGTG
>CAZONK010000087.1:4303-13141 GCA_964581095.1 uncultured Roseivirgaceae bacterium | reverse complement strand
ATTGAAAAAGGTAAACCATTCGTAAGGGTGGGACACAAAGCTATTGGGCCCCGCTGCTTTCTTGCGAAAGCAAGAAGCGGGGCCGCCAGGCTGCCAATGAGAGAAGAATCTCATTTCCTTCAGAATCTTCACGCATTACCTTAATTGATCCCTCGGCAACCAGTGGAATGGACTTAATGTATGTACCCATTTCAAGTATTACATTACCTGCAGTTACTCTTTCGAGCTTGCCAACCTTGACAATTTCATCTTTAAGATCTTTGTCGTACAAGGACGGGAATTTTTTATCTAGTATTTCAGCAATTTCCATATTGCAAGTATCCTGATTTTAAATGCATAATGTAAAGTTAAACTGATTTTCTAAATCACGAAAGTTTAATAGGCACTGTACACCACAGAAATAAAAAATAATACTTTACAAAAGGGAATAGTGAGGAGTCAAAAGCTGACATCTAATCAATACTCTCCTGCCAGGCATTACACAACCAACTTCTCTTTACGCAGGAACTGAAACCACCATGTAGATAAACCAGAGCATTGAGGTAACCAACCCTGCCAGCATAATGACTTCCTCATTAAATTTCTCACACAACAAGAGTACACGGAAAAGGATACCCTGTCCGTAACTTAAGTTACTGATACTGAACTTTCAAAAAATAATTGGGTTAGCCGGCAATACTCTGAATTTCCAACTCATCAACGTGGCAATTCTCAATACATTCAATCACATGGGTAACCTCCTGCAGCTGTAAGGAATAGTAAACATTTTTACCTTGTTTCTCATCAGACAAAATTCCTTTTTGCCTCATGGTAGCAAGGTGGTGCGAAATCAATGATTGCTCACAATCAATACCCTCACAAATTTCATTCACAGTCAAACGATCGTGATGGGTAAGTAATTCAATTATTCCAATGCGAACCGGATGGGCAATTGTCTTAAGAACAAAGGCAACTTTTTCCCGGCTAGAGAAATTTAAAACGGTATCCATTTAGTAAATATAACAATTTTGAATATACGAACATATGATCATATCAACATATTAATATGTTGATCCTGACCTGGCTATTCTTTGTTAAATATCTTCTTCCTTCCCGGGTGGGTAATTAGTAACGTTCTGTTTAAGAAAGGTTTTGGGGAATGTTTCCAAACCTGGAAATCCCAATTGAATGTCCCTGCCATTTTCAGGAATATAATTTGTCATGAAAATATAATCCCAAAGGCTAAGGGATATACCAAAATTAACACCCAATAACCGATTTAATGGCAAGTGGTACGCATGGTGCCAAATATGCATTTCGGGATTATTGAAAATGTATTTTAACGGGCCAAGTTTGAATGTGAAGTTTGAATGGTTGAAATGACCTATAGTGAGCGCTATTATATGAACAACAAAAAAATCATCTATCCCAAATCCAATCATGGCCAATGGCAAATATTCAATCGAACGATATACAACCGTTTCCATCCAGTGGTATCTAAGATGTGCTGCAAACCCCATCTCCTGCACCGAGTGGTGTACTTTATGAAATTGCCATAGAAATGAACTATAGTGCAAAAGTCGATGCACCCACCACTGAATAAAATCCCTGAATATAAATAGAAATAACAGCTGGGCTCCCCTGGACCATGTTTCGATATGGATTGCAACAATATTATTTAATCCTGCAGTCACTAATAAATCGTTAAATAAATTAACAAATACATCCGACAATGAATTGTAAATTATAAGCGAAAACAGGAAGAAATTGAAAAACATATAAAAGGCATCCAGCCAGAAGTCTTTTCTAAACCTTTCCTGTTTTTTACGCCATGGGAGTGACCATTCCAGGACCAGGAAAAAAAGTGAGATAAGAATTAAAAGATAGAAGTAATTTTCGTACCAGGGTTTGTAATCATACTGAAACGTAATTTCACTCCAAAGATAACCGGCGTATCCTGAATATCCATTCTTGAAAATTTCCCAGTATTTCTCCATTTTGGAAGCTGGATAGATTTAATGAATAAAAATAACCCAATTACTTTAGAACATTCATAAGCTATACTTACGATTGACACCAGAATCCATTATCCTTTCATAAATTTTGTATTTTGCCTGATTATCTCAATTTATCTAGAGTCCAGAACAGTCAAAATATAGAATATGCAGCTGTACTTGTCATTTATCGCTTTCACGGCATTTGTTGCATTTTATACCTGGTATAAACTAAGAAATGATAGACTCGACTCCAGTGACGGATACTTTCTTGGAGGTAGAAGTTTAACAGGCGTAGTAATAGCCGGCTCCATGCTGCTAACGAATATATCTACTGAGCATCTCATAGGAATGAATGGCTCTTCTTATAAAAATGGGTTTATCATCATTGCCTGGGAAGTAACCTCTGCTCTTGCCCTCGTAGTAGCGGCCATTTATTTTGTTCCCACCTATTTAAAAATGGGATTGACTACAATTCCGCAATATTTAGAAAACAGGTTTGACAGTACAACCCGAACCATCGTGGCACTATTTCTACTTGTATCATTTGTAGTTACTTTACTTCCAATCGTTTTATATACCGGAGCCATTAATCTTGAGAGTATTTTCAACACTTCTGAAATACTAAATACCTCCAAAACAGAAGGCCTCTGGATCACAGTAATTATCATAGGTGTTATTGGATCGGTATATGCAATTTTTGGTGGATTAAAGGCCGTTGCCTATTCGGATACAATCAACGGGATAGGACTATTTATTGGAGGGTTGATGGTTCCTGCCCTTGCACTATGGAGCATTGGCGATGGAAATATGATTGCAGGCCTGTCGAAAGTTTTTGAAGCTAATCCCGAAAAATTCAATGTAATTGGAGACCGGGATTCCGTATTGCCCTTTGGTACACTTTTCACAGGACTGGTCATCAATCAACTTTATTTCTGGGGTATGAACCAGACTATTATTCAAAGGGCATTCGGTGCCAAAAACCTTATTGAAGCACAAAAAGGGCTTCTTTATACCGGTATTTTAAAGTTACTTATCCCTGCCATTATCATACTCCCGGGAGTAATCGGATTTTATTATTTTGGGGATTTGTATTATGACAACCAGGATTTGATTTACCCGGCACTAATTAAAAAAGTACTTCCATTAAGTTTTGTTGGTTTTTTTGCTGCAGTAGTATTGGGGGCTGTTTTAAGTACATTCAACAGTGTACTCAACAGTACCGCCACCATTTTCAGTGTTGGCATTTATAAAAGGCATCTGCATAAAAGTGCAACAGAACATCAGATGGTAGTTGCCGGGAAATTTACATCATTGGTTTTAGCCCTGTTTGCAATCCTCGCTGCTCCAATGGTGGCTGGTGCCCCCGAGGGATTGTATCAACTGATGCAACAACTCAACGGAATTTTTTTCATACCCATTGCTTCAGTAATGATTGCCGGGTTATTCATACCCAAAATATCAGCTATGGGAGCCAAAGTTGCTCTTTTTACGGGACTTGCTTTCTACCTTATTACCAGCTTTATATTAAAAATTGATATCCATTTTGTGCACATCTGGGGGATTGAATTCGTAATTAACATTGGTGTAATGTTTACGATTTCAAAATTCTATCCTGTAACAAAAAAGCCCGCTGTTCCGGACACAGCAAAAGTTGAATTGAAAGAATGGAAATACACTAAGTTATTGGGTGCTGTGTTGGCAATACTAACGGTCATGATATATATTTTCCTGGGAGTGTACCCCGGTTCCTAGACTGATAACGATCAGTTCTTTCACATTATAATCATTGTCAACAGCCATCTTGGATTTAGTAAATTAGACTTATTCCCGGACGATTCACGCTTTGATGACAACCCCCTTTTGTTCCCCCTTTAATAAGGGGGAATGGTTCAAAATTCATGCGAAATGATACAAATGTAAGTTTTCAGTTCCAAAAAATCCCCTTAACAAAAGCCTGCCAGGTCGGTAGGTAAAGGAGATTAAGGGGGTTGTTCTTGTGGGTCAAACTTTGTTTATTAATAATACCTGAATGGTTAGTTCTATAAAATTAAATGTTTCCCAATTTTTTGTTATTCACTCGTCTCAAGAAGGTCCAGGAAGAAAGCATACTCAAGAGCTGTTATTTTGTATCTTTCAAATCGTCCCGATGCACCACCATGCCCGGCATCCATGTTGGTTTTGAGTAATAGTACATTGTCATCGGTTTTCATATCCCGGAGTTTAGCTACCCATTTTGCAGGTTCCCAGTATTGAACCTGTGAATCGTGTAAACCTGTGGTGACCAGCATATTCGGATAGTCATGCGTACCCACCTGGTCATAGGGAGAGTATGATTTCATATACTCATACGACTCAAGTTCATTGGGATTACCCCATTCATCATACTCACCCGTGGTGAGTGGGATGGTTTCATCCAGCATCGTTGTCATCACATCAACAAACGGTACCGCCGCAACAACTCCTTTCCATAAATCCGGACGCATATTCACTACAGCTCCCATAAGTAAACCACCGGCGCTTCCACCCATTGCAAAAAGTTTCTCTTTATTTGTGTAATTCTGAGAAATTAAATATTCCCCGCAATCAATAAAGTCATTAAATGTATTCTTTTTCTTATACATTTTACCATCCTCATACCATTGTCGGCCAAGCGTTTGCCCACCCCTTATGTGTGCAATGGCATACACAAATCCTCTATCCAGTAAACTAAGCCGAACAGAACTAAAAGTAGGATCAATGGTGGCACCATACGAGCCATATCCATAAAGAAGAAGTGGGTTATCGCCATTTTTCTTCAGGCCTTTTTTGTAAACCAACGAAATAGGAACCATCGTGCCATCCCTGGCCTCACCGTATAATCGCTCGGTGATGTAATCATCCGGGTTATATCCACCAACAACCTCTTGCTGCTTCAGCAGTTCTTTACTACGGCTGTTCAGATCGTAATCGTAAGTGGAATTAGGCGTTGTCATCGATGTGTATCCATACCTCAGAATTTCGCTATCATACACCCTGTTTGTACTAACGTAGGCTGTATAAGCTTGTTCGCCAAAGTCCAGGTAATGTTCTTCTCTGGTTTTTTGATTTATTATCCTAAGTTGGCGAAGGCCTTTTTCCCTTTCATTAACTATCAACCAGTTTTTAAATACTTCAACACCCGATAGAAGTACATCCTTTCGGTGGGGAATAACTTCAGTCCAGTTTTCTTTATCCGTTGCATCGTCCGGGGTTTCCATTAACCTGAAATTCAATGCCTCCCAATTTGTAGTAACATAAAACTTGTTTTCATAATGCTCAATACCATATTCCATCCCCTCTTCCCGTTTATAAAATTCCCTGAAATTCCCATCAGGATTATCAGCCTCAAGTATTTGATAATGATTGGTAAGTGTACTGCCCGACCAGATAATCAAAAATTTATCCGACTTGGACCGATAAATTCCCGTATAGAACGTATCGTCTTTTTCTTCATAAACCAATTGGTCATTTTTATAATCCGAACCAATTACATGTTTAAAAACTTTGTTTTGAAGGAGTGTAACCGGATCTTTTGTTGTATAAAAAATCATTGTATTCTTCATCGGCCATACTACACCCCCTGATGTATTGGGAATAGTTGATTCCATAGTTGCACCTGTTTCAAGGTTTTTAAAATATATGGTGTACCTTCTTCTGCTCACTGTATCCACTCCATAGGCAAGGATTTTGTTATCAGGGCTTATACTTAACCCTCTCACCTGGAAGTATTCATGACCCTCTGCCATTTCATTCACATTCAGCATTATACCTTCTGCCGACTCCAAGCTTTCTTTCTTCCTGCAATAAATCGGGTATTCATTTCCTTCTTCATACCGGGTATAGTACCAATAACCATTTGATTCATAGGGTACAGACTCATCAGTTTGTTTGATTCTGCCTACTATCTCATTGTACAGCTCTTCCTGCAAATCAGCAGTATGGCCCAGTATATCCTTTGTGTAGCTGTTTTCAGCTTCCAGGTAGCCCAGAACATTTTTTGTTTGTTCATCCGGGTCTTCAGAATTTTTTTGTTCGTCCGTAAGTTTCATCCAATAGTAATTGTCAACACGGACATCACCATTGGCAACGAGTCGTTTCTCAATCTTTTCGGCAATTGGTGGTATTGGCTTATTCATTTCTTCAGTATTCTCTGGACTTGAGCAGCCCAAAATACCAATGCTCATTGCAAATCCATAGAGGAATTGATTGTAAAAGTTAAAAGTGCGTTTCATAGTCAGAGTTAATTAGAAAATTCAATATACAAAATGATTGAAATAATTTATTCGAATTTTATTTCACCGGTATATTCAGATTGAGAAGACAGTTCCCACTGAATTGCAACAAGTACCAGTTTCCAGAATTATGATTCCTGCTTTTGATGTAAAATGAAAAATCGACATGGATAATAATCCCGGTTTAGTCATTTTTTAGTAAATTATACTCTGGAATTTTATTGAGAAATAAAAATGAAAAACATACAACCAAAGATTGAAATCGAACCTTATTGGGAAAAAGATCTCCAAATGCGCTACCCAAAAGACATTGATAAACCTGTTGCGGAGTTTCGCAATTATGACGAACCTGCCCGCGATACAGTCAAGTCATTTTATGAACTGAATCATACAAATCAGACCTATGATTTTGTATTAAAGAAGGAGGAGGAATTTCTATCTCTGGATCGAAAAAAAATGTCGTTGTGGGAGGCTGTGGACTATTTAAATATGCTTGTTGATGATTCTGATCCAGACATTGACCTGGACCAGACGCAACATTTGCTTCAAACAGCAGAAGCCCTGAGAGCCCATGGACATCCTGAATGGCTAATCCTCACTGGTTTTTTGCATGATCTGGGAAAGATCCTTTGCCTGTTTGGTGAGCCTCAGTGGGCAGTTGTCGGTGACACTTTTCCTGTTGGGTGCAAATTCTCTGATAAAATTGTTTACAGCGAATATTTTAAAAAGAATCCCGATTACGAAGATAATCGGTATAATAGCTATTACGGTGTCTATTATAAAAATTGTGGCTTAAGAAATATTCATATGTCATGGGGACACGATGAGTATTTATACCATATTATGAAAAGCTATCTTCCGGGACCTGCATTATATATAATCCGATATCATTCATTTTACGCACAACATCGGGAAAACGGGTATGACCATCTTATGGACGAGCATGACCATAAGATGTTTAAATGGGTAAAGGCATTTAATCCGTATGACCTATATACAAAATGGCAAACACTACCCGATGTAAAAAAGCTAAAACCTTACTACGAAGATCTTATAGCCAGGTTTTTACCCGACGAACTTTCATTTTAGTTCATCTAATACCTTTTCCTGTATTTCCCGGGGAAGTAAGATATAATTATCTGATTTACTTGCCCCCAGGTTCATTTCCTGAACATCCGAATAATACGGCTCTGTTTGCTTATAATCCCAGCTAAAAACATTGTAATTTAATAAAGACACTAAATCATTTAGTTTGTCCGTTCGTGATATTTTTAAAGGATCCCCTTTGCTTTGCCAAACTTCCAGAAGTACAATGGGCCTGCTAAGTTTTAATGTTTCAAATAAACTTTCCATCACTTCCACTTCCGCACCTTCCACATCAATTTTTATAAAAGAAATATCATCTTTTGATATACTTTGCTGTATGGTTGTGAAAGATAGTAATGGAACCAATTTCGTTTTCAAAACGCTGAACACAGTACTATTTTGGAAATCATCAATAACTGTTGAGGAACCGTGGGTGTCATGCTCACCAACTAAATTCAATAAACAATTGGAAGGATATATTCCTGCAGGTATAAGCATAACATTGTCCCAGTTATTTATTGATACCAGGTGTTGCAGATAAAAGATACATGATGGATTTGGTTCAATGCCAATATAGTTTCTGGCAGGGTCAACGGTTTTAACTTTAACTAATGTTTGACCTAAGTTTGTGCCTATATCAAGGAAAGTACCATCATAATGCCTAAATAGTTTTTTCAGTATTCCGGACATCCATTTTTCCCCACTGATGGTAACCTTTATCCCGCTTCTGACAGGAACAATAACCTTTCTGCCATTTAATTTTCTGCGGATATTGAAATTAAATAACCCCAGTAAATAATCGCCTGTTCTTTTCAATATCGTTCCCAAATACTTTGTATTAAACCTATCACAAATTACGCTTTGGGCAATATTACAAGATAAATATTGAAAGCCCTTTGATGTGGTGCTAACCTCAGCTAAAAATTCGCAGTCTGAATGTGGACAAGTAATCAGGAATAATGATCAATGTCATTGTTTACCTTTAATAAAAACATTAAGTTGAAGACATGGAAACAATCATAATAAAACCTGAAAAAGAGCAGAAAACCCTTTGGTATATCACCTGGGCTATTCCCTTTGTAATCGGTGTAGCGCTTTGTGCAATTCCACTTGTTGAGGCGGGCATGCTTGTTTTTATCCTTTGCCTGGCCGGGTGGTCAATAATTATGATGCCTTTTCTATTTTATATTCCGGCCTACTATAAATCAGTGGAATATACCATTGACAATGATGATATTAAAATGAAGGAAGGTGTGTTTTGGAAAACAAGAGTTACCATACCTTACCCGAAGATCACGAATGTTGACATTTCTCAGGGGCCGATTCAGAGGAGCCTGAACATTGGTAAAATTCATATTCAGACGGCCGGTGCCGGTGGAGCCGCCGGAGCACAGGCCGAAATGGCATTAGTGGGTATCAGGGACTTTGAAGGTCTAAAATCTACGATCATGGAAAGATTCAGGGGTTATTCAACGTCTGGTGTTGTGGAGGTACCAAAGGATGCGGAGGTTGGCAATAAAATGGAT
>CAZONK010000087.1:0-4203 GCA_964581095.1 uncultured Roseivirgaceae bacterium | reverse complement strand
TTTTCAAACTCCTGAAAATGCACTGAAACCACCATCAACAGGAATGACTATTCCTGTAACAAAACTTGCAGCATCACTGCTTAGCCAATTCACGACTCCAACCAGTTCATCCGGTGTCCCGAATCGCTTCATAGGTGTGATTTCCAAAATCCGCTCACCCCTGGCTGTTAGTGTATCATCATCGTTAATAAGCAATGACCTGTTTTGCTCTCCAATAAAAAATCCTGGTGCAATTGCATTTACACGAATATGTTCGCTATACTTTTGTGCCATCTCCACTGCCAGCCATTTTGTAAGATTATCCACCGCTGCTTTGGATGCTGAATATCCAACAACCCTTGTCACAGCCTGTTGAGCCGTCATTGAAGAGATATTGATGATACTCCCTTTCTTTTCACCGGCCATTGACTTTCCGAAAACCAGGATTGGTAACAGGGTACCTTTTAAATTTAAATCCGTAACGCGGTCAAAATCGTCTGTGGAGAGATCGAAAAAAGACTGATCGGGCATGATGGTAGCCCCCGGTAAATTACCCCCGGCAGCATTGATGAGGATATCAATTTTTCCCCATTCTTGAATCATTTTGTTGCAGGCGGCACTAAGTTCTGATCTGTTTAAAACATCAGCAGTCACCCCAATGGCCTTCCCTCCTTTTGCTACGAGAGATTTAACTGCTAAATCCACTTTATCTGATGTCCGGCCCAGGATACCGACGGAAACTCCTGCGTCACAAAGGCCTTTTGCCATTGCTGATCCGAGTACTCCTGCGCCTCCGGTAATTACGGCTACCTTTCCATCAAGGTCACTGTTAATTGTCTTATGCATATTAAAAATTTCGTATCAATCTGATATTCAGTGTTTTGATTTGTCACGATTTTTGCTCCCGATGGTTATCGGGATCTGCAAAAATGCATGCCAAAACCTGGTAAATTTATTTCTTTTACACGGGCTGAAGCCCGAAAGTTCGGGACGTGTTTATGAATTCCTTGCTTTCAATATTCATCAATTAAGCCCTTATACAGTTGCATTATTTTTTTTGTGAACCCAGAATGCCTAATTCCAGGCCACGTAATTCTGCAAGTCCTCTCAACCTGCCAATAGCGCTATACCCCGGATTGGTTTGTTTATCAAGGTCGTCAAGCATTTGATGTCCGTGATCCGGTCGTACAGGAATTGAATAATCTGATCTTCCTCCCTCTTTTCTTTTATTCATTTGTTCAATGAGGGCATCCATAACTCCAAACATATCCACACTTCCTTCAAGGTGGTTTGCTTCATAGAAATCATCATCTTTCCTCTTTACATTCCTAAGATGTACAAAATGGATCTTTTCCCCTAATTTTCGCACCATATCCGGCAAATCATTATCCTCACGAACACCAAATGAACCTGTACAGAATGTTAATCCATTATAATAACTGGGATACGCCTCGTAAATAAATTGTATATCCTCCATTGTACTCACTACCCGTGGAAGACCCAGAATTGGGTATGGCGGGTCATCGGGATGAATACACATTTTAACGCCATGTTGCTCAGCTGTTGGAATTATATCCTGAAGAAACAGGGCAAGGTTTTGTTGCAGGATCTCTGAATCAATCTCCTTGTACTCATCTAAAGTATTTCGAAAATCCTTTAATGAGTAATGTTCTTCAGCTCCTGGTAATCCCGCAATCAGGTTTTTTATAATCCGATCAACATGCTCAGACGACATTGACTCGTACAATTTTTCAGCTTCTTCAATTTCCTCATTTGAGTATCGGGTACGTGCTTCTTGCCTGTTCAAAATAAATAACTCGAAAACAGCGAGTTCCTGGCTATCAAAATATAAGGCCCTGGAGCCGTCCGGCATTTCTTTATTTAAATCCGTCCGAGTCCAGTCAAGTACAGGCATGAAGTTGTAACAAACTGTGCTTATACCGCAGGAAGAAAGGTTTTCCAGTGTTTCATTATAGTTAGAAATATAATGTGAAAATTCACCGGTTCTTTTTTTTATATCCTCATGCACGGGTACACTTTCAACAACTGACCATATTAATCCGGCGGATGAAATTTCGTCTTTCCGCTTATCAATTTCCTCTTTCGGCCAAATCTCGCCATTTTGAATATGGTGGAGTGCAGATACCACATCGGTAGCCCCCGCCTGGAGGATATCACTCAATGATACTGGATCGTCCGGTCCGTACCAGCGCCACGATTGTTTCATTAATCCCTTCATAATCGAACCAAGGTAATTTTTTTTGGGATGTTATTCAAATAGTAAGGATTGGAATGATGTTATTTGCAGATTTCGATTGAATTGAAATCCGTATTGCATGAATGATGGCAAATGATAAGACATTAATAACCTATTGAAAGTACTTTTGCTAAACCGTCTTTAATTTGTTCCAGAATGTCAGTGTTAACTGTTCCAATCTTGTTTATAAATCTTTGTTCAGATAATGAGCGTACTTGAAAACAGTCAGCCGATGATAGTTTTTTAAGTTTGTTTTGTCTGTCCGGCGTAATCCTAACCATCCATGGTGCTACTTTGTAGCGTTCTTTCCAGTCAGTCAGGGGAACAATGATTTTCAGCGGTAGCCGACCTAAACTATTGTCGTTTACAACAATTACCGGTCTGGTCTTTTTGATTTCTGCTCCAACTGTAGGGTCAAGGTTTATGAGCCATAATATCACCTTGTTTCATAAAACTTTTCAAAATCAATATCAGTGAATGCAGTCAGTTCCGAATCTGTTCGGTAGTCGCCGAGGAGGGTTTCAACGGCTTTTTCCATTTTCCTTTTTAATTCGCTTTCACGAATAGATTTCAGCGTTCGTTCAATTACCAGCATTCGTTTGCCGACTGGCAGACGTTGAATCTCTCTGATTAATTCTTTTGTTCCCATATCACAAAGATATAAAATTGCACTCAATGATAAAGGTTCATCGGGCCCATACCACCGACATGATTGTTTCATTAATCCACTCATAATAGAACCAAAGTAATTTTTTTTGGGGTGTTATTCAAATAGTGGTTTGGATTTGTTCTTTTTGTTCGATCGACTTGATTTTTGCATGTTTCTCACAAATGTATAGTTGCAGACATTATCGGATATTTACGGATATTTACGGATATTATATTAATTTTACGAATATTTACGGATATGATACACACATTTAACTTAGAAATTGACTGGGGCCTTGTTGAAAAAATCAGCCGTATAGATCGATTTAGAGGTGAATGGAAGAGTATTGAAAAGCGTGAAAAAAATACTTTATCACAGCTAAGAAGTATGGCTACTGTTGAAAGTGTAGGTGCATCTACACGAATTGAAGGGGCAAAACTCAATGATATGGAAATAAACCGGCTCATTAGGAAATTAGACACATCAAAATTGGAAGCCAGAGATGAGCAAGAAATTGCAGGGTACTACAACGTTCTGAATAACATTTCAAGTTCATTTAACACAATAGGGATTACAGAGAACAATCTAAAAGGACTTCATAACCAATTACTGCAACATTCTATAAAGGATGAATGGCACAGAGGTGATTACAAACAGCTTTCCAATTCTGTTGAAGCAACAGGAGACGATGGGAAGAAGGTATTAATATTTGAAACCACCCCCCCGGGAATTGAAACTGACAATGCCATGCACTCGCTCATTGAGTGGTATGCCACAAAGTCTATTGTACATCCATTAGTAAACTTGGCGTTATTTACATACGAATTCGTCTCCATACATCCATTTCAGGATGGTAATGGCCGTATGAGCAGATTGATAAGTACGCTATTGCTACTGCAAAAAGGATACAACTGGGTTGAATTTGTTAGCTTCGAGCATGAAATTGAAGCAAGAAAAGGAGAATACTATACAACACTACGATCATGCCAGGCAAACAGGCCTGGCGAGGACGTGTCAGAATGGTTAACATTCTTTTTGTCATGCCTGGAAAACCTTACCCTCAAACTAATTGATAAAATCGCACGAAAAGGATCAGCATCAGAAATGACAGAAAATCAAAAAGCAGTATATACATTCATTGAAAATAATCCGGGAGCACAGGTATCACTACTATCCGCAAGGTTGGGAGTCCCAAACCCTACTATTAAGAAAAGAATTAGTGAATTGTTGAAATACGGCCTTATTCAAAAGTATGGGGTGGGTAGGGCAACGAATTATAAGGTCAGATGAATTGAAAAATTGTACCCCCTTTAGGACT
>CAZONK010000086.1:0-13151 GCA_964581095.1 uncultured Roseivirgaceae bacterium | reverse complement strand
ATTGAAAAAAAAGATCAGAATGATTTAAATTGCATAAATTGCGATTAAAGAAAGAGACCTATTGGCAATAATTAATTACGTTAACCCTCAAACTGGCCAAACTGGCAATCGGGAATGAGTATAATTATTCATGATGATTTTTTACTTCAAACAAAAGCTTCACGTACGCTATATCACGATTACGCCAAAGACCAGCCCATCATTGATTATCATTGTCACCTGCCCCCGGAAGAACTTGCCAATAATGTTCAATTTGAAAACTTAACACAGATCTGGCTAAAAGGTGATCACTATAAATGGCGGGCGATGAGGGCCGCAGGGGTTGAGGAGTCATTTATTACCGGCGATGCAGGTAATAAAGAGAAGTTTTTGAAGTGGTCTGAAATCGTACCCGGTACAGTTCGAAACCCATTGTTTCATTGGACCCACCTCGAACTCAACAGATATTTTGGAATTGATAAGTATCTGAATTCCGAAACAGCCGATTCCATTTATGATGAGTGCAACCATATGCTATCTTCATCGGATTTTTCAGCGCGCCAGATTCCCCTGAAAATGAATGTTGAGGTAATCTGTACCACAGACGATCCATTAGATTCATTAGAACATCATAAAAAACTAAAAGAAGATGGTTATGAAGTAAACGTTCTCCCTACGTTTCGCCCGGATAATCTTTTGCGGGTTGAAGAACCTGAAGTATTTAAGCCATATATCGATAAATTAGGTCAAAAATATAACACCGAAATTGAATCAGTTGATGACTTAATCATATGCATAAATGAAAGTATTGATTATTTTCACAGATCAGGATGCAGATTGTCAGATCATGGATTGAACTACCTGTTTTCGGCTGATTTTGATGTCAATTCAATTAAAGAAGTATTTCAACAAGCAATGAATGGTCAAAAAGCAGATCATGGGAAAGCAGAACAATACAAATCATATATTTTGTATGAATTGGGCAAAATGTACCACACAAAAGGATGGACTCAACAATTTCACCTCGGTGCACTTCGAAATAACAACACCCGATTATTAAGGACACTTGGGGCTGACTGTGGGGTCGATTCGATTGGAGATTTTCCGCAAGCCCAAAACCTTGCAAGATATTTTAATAGGCTGGACAATGAAGATGCACTGGCAAAAACGATTATTTATAATCTAAACCCTGCTGATAATGAAGTGTTTGCAACCATGGCCGGAAACTTCCAGGATGGTAAAATTTCAGGGAAAATGCAATTCGGTTCGGGATGGTGGTTTCTTGACCAAACTGATGGTATGGAAAAACAAATCAACACCCTTTCCAATATGGGTTTGATCAGTCAGTTTGTAGGAATGATCACCGATTCGAGAAGTTTTTTATCCTATCCCCGTCATGAATATTTTCGCAGAATATTATGTAATGTATTTGGGAAGGACGTTGAAAAAGGAGCACTGCCGAACGACATGAACTGGTTAGGCGGGATCATCTGTAAAATTTGCTACGGTAATGCACAAAAGTATTTTGGGTTTGAATGATATGTTAATTTAAAATGAAACCACGATAATTTATTTTGAATATGGTGATCAAATGCAACGGGGAGTCAATAGTCATGTCCCGAAAACTTTCGGGATCAGCCCATGGTTAAGAATCAAGTTCAACTTGTTTTGGCATGGATTTTTGCATTTTCCGATAGCTATCGGGAGGCAAAAATCGTGACAAAACAAAACGGTGAAGATCAGGTATGAAATATGATACAGATGAAAAAAGTAGTGACATTTGGTGAAATAATGCTCAGGCTCTCCCCTCCGGGATTCCAACGTTTTTCACAAGCAAATTCGTTTGATATTATTTATGGTGGCAGTGAACCCTCTGTAGCTGTCTCGCTGGCCAACTACGGTATTCCTGTTGATTTTGTAACAAGATTGCCTGCAAACGACATTGGAGAATGTGCACTTATGGAATTGCGCAAAAGAGGTGTAAATACACAAAATATAATTTTTGGGGGAAAGAGATTGGGCATATATTTTCTTGAGACCGGTGCTGTAAACCGGGGAAGCAAAGTCATCTATGACAGGGCCCATTCATCTACAGCGGAGATCAAACCGGGTATGATCAATTGGGAAAATGTATTTGAAGGTGCCGGTTGGTTCCATTGGACAGGCATAACTCCTGCGATTTCACAAAGTGCGGCGGATGTATGTCTTGAAGCCGTTAAGGCTGCCTGTCAATTAGGAATTACGATTTCAACTGATTTAAATTATCGCACGAAACTCTGGAAATACGGAGTAGATTCTGAAGAAATAATGACTGAACTTACTTCGTACTGTGATATAATCCTGGGCAATGAGGAGGACTCTGATAAGCATTTTGGCATTCGTCCGGAAGACCTGGATATAACCAAAGGGCATGATGTTACCGCTGAAGCATTTTTATCTGTTTGCCAACAAATGATGGTAAAATTTCCGAGGGCTAAAAAAGTTATTACTACACTCAGGTGCTCTATTTCAGCTTCGCACAATACGTGGGCCGGTGTGATGTATGATGGGAATAAAATGTATGAGTCCAAACAATACCAGATTACACATATTGTCGATCGGGTTGGGGGTGGTGATTCCTTCATGGGTGGCCTGATTTACGGTTTGTTAATGTTTTCCAACGACGATCAAAAAGCCCTCGATTTTGCGGTAGCGGCATCATGTTTAAAGCACACCATCAAGGGCGACGCCAATTTGGTTACCGTGGAAGAAGTAGAAAAACTGATGGGTGGAGATGCATCAGGAAGGGTTTCCCGTTGATGTAACCCGCTTGAAATTGGTTGATGGCAAAACTACCAATGTGTGGAAATCTGGCATAGGACTGCTCCGGATCATTTAACAGATTGGATTAAAAATCATGAAGAGTATTTTAACCCAACTTGGCTGTACTTGTTGAAAAAAATAAAAATTTTGGATAGCTCTTTCGAGTTGAAACAGCCTAAACTGCATTGAAAACAACTTTGTGAATTGGAAATTAATTTGTAGTGATGTACAGCATTTGCTCGTCCTGCAACTCGTTTGTAAATTTGCAAAATGACAGAATAAACTTTTAAAAATAAAATAAAGACCAAAGAAAATATGTAGTGTACCACACAAAGTGGTAAAGTGTTGATTATTACACTTTTAAATTTTAAAATGGCCAAGTTGGGTTAAATAATTATTTAGTTGAAAAAAATTGCACAATAAACACAACACCCTTTAATAAGGGGGAATATGTACAAAATCTCAGTTAATAAATTTTAATGATAATATTGTAAAAATTATGGCAAGATTTTCAAGAATTGAGGTAGCATTAAAAATGAAAGAGACAGGTATCGTACCAGTTTTTTATAACAAGGATATTGAGGTTTGTAAAGAGATTCTGAAAGCCTGCTACAATGGAGGTATTCGTGTTTTCGAGTTTACCAACCGGGGGGATTATGCCCTTGAAGTATTTGCCGGGCTAAATAAGTTTGCTGAACAGGAAACACCGGAAATAATTATGGGTGTGGGTTCAGTTATTGATGCTGCAACTACCTCAATTTACATACAAAATGGTGCCAATTTTATTCTATCCCCCGTACTTAATTACGAAATGGCAAAAGTATGCAACCGAAGAAAAATTGCCTGGTCACCGGGTTGTGGTACGCTAACCGAGATTTCGTATGCGGAAGAACTTGGTGCTGAAGTAGTTAAAATATTTCCGGGCTCACAGGTTGGCGGGCCTTCATTTGTAAAAGCGATAAAAGGACCTTCGCCCTGGACCAGCATTATGCCCACAGGTGGTGTGGAGCCAACAGAAGAAAACCTGAAAGGATGGTTTGAGGCGGGCGTACACTGTGTAGGAATGGGATCGAAGTTGTTTGTAAAATCAACCGATGGATCCTATGATTACGCAGCTCTGACTAAGCGGGTTGAAGAAGTATTGGCTATAGCTAATAAATTTAAATTGATATCATAATTTCGCAATTAAATAAACAACACGGAGTTTGATTAATTGAAAAATTATTTTGATTGTTTCGCTAGCTGAAGTGCAACAGATTTAGCAAAACCAGGTGCATTATATTTTAAGAACCCTCATAATATTTTCAACACAAGATTGAATAAGTCCATCGGCATTTTTGAGGGCTGCTGCCAGTTCCATTGGTTGATCAACAATAGAAAATACCGCAGTGACCCCGTGATTATAAATTTGATCAATGCCCTCTCCTATTTTTCCCGCGATCACGATTACGGGCACATTGCATTTCTTTGCAATACCTGCCACTCCTGAAACTACTTTTCCGTTTAGCGTCTGTTTATCAATTTTACCTTCCCCTGTTATCACGAGGTTTGCATTTCGTATATGGTACTCCAATTCCAGACTCTCAGAAATCAAGTCAAACCCACTTCTCAATTTGGCTCCAAAGAATGCTACCAATGCTGCACCCATTCCGCCGGCTGCTCCTGCTCCCTCAACTGTATTCGCTTCGACTCCAATATCTGACTGAATTATTGAAGCATAATGCATCATATTTTCGTCCAATTGCTTTAATGCATCAGGTGTTCCTCCTTTCTGTGATCCATAAACAAATGAAGCACCATTTGGCCCTGTCAAAGGGTTGGTAACATCGCATGCTCCTGTAATTTTGCATTTCACAAGCCGGTCGTCCAGGCCAGAAATATCAATTTTTCGCAACCGGTCCAGTACACCTCCCCCTTCTCCAATTTCTTCATTGTTTTCGTCCAAAAATCGAACACCCAATGCCCTTACCATTCCCATGCCCCCATCGTTGGTTGCACTTCCGCCGAGTCCTATAATTAATTTTGAATAGCCACGATCTAACGCGTTCAGTATCAACTGTCCGGTTCCGTATGAAGACGTTACAACCGGATCCTTTTCATTTTCCTCAAGGAGTTCAAGTCCCGAAGCATTTGCCATTTCTATTACAGCGGTGGTTTTATCATCCAAAACACCATAGTGGGCATCAATATCACGAAGTAAAGGATCCCTGACAACCATGGAAATCTTTTGTACCTCCATTGCCTCAGAAAAAGCATCCAACAGTCCTTCTCCCCCATCAGAAACAGGTATCTGAACAATTTCAGCATCTGGAAATACTTTCAATATTCCCAACGTGATTGATCCTGCTACTTGTTTTGCAGATAAGCTTTCTTTGAAGGAATCCGGTGCTACTACAATCTTCATTATTGTCAGTTAATTAGCATGTGAGCTATGTACAGTAATATTATGGCAGTTATTCCCTGAAAAAAAGTTGCCGCTGTATGACTTCGCAAGGTTGCTTTGGTATCCATTCCCGAAAATTGGGACACCACCCAAAAATAACTGTCATTTATATGAGAAACCGTCATTGCACCCGCTCCAACTGCCAGCACGGCTAGCGCCCTTGATATTTCATCGTCAAGGCCCAATGAACCCATCAATGGAGCAATGATGGTAGCTGTTGTTATTATAGCGACAGTAGATGATCCCTGTGCGGTTTTGAGTATGGCTGCCAATAAAAATGGAAGAAGAATACCTGCTTGCATTCCAGCCATTCCGGTTTCCAATACCTCCCCTATATTGCCAGCCCTCAATACATTTCCAAAAGCCCCGCCTGCACCTGTGATGAGAATGATTGAACCGGCATCTTTCAGTGCATCAGATACCCATCCCAGCTTATCCTTCACTGAAGTTTTTTTGTCAGCAAGTTGTGTGGCAAACAAGAAACCCACAAATAATGCTATAAGAGGGTTTCCTACAAAAATAAGTATATCATGTAGAATTCCCTGACCTAAAGGATGTGAAGGATAATTTGCAATTGATCGTAATGCAATAAGGAAAATCGGAATAAAAATGGGTAAAAATACAGCTAGTATTCCTGTATCGCTTCCCACATCTTCTTCAGTATCAGGAACTTCAATGTTGCTAACTTCATGTTTTCTACCCGACCATTTGGCCCAAAAGTACCCAACCAATGCTGTAGGTACGGCCAGTAATAGTCCCATTATCATCACCAGGCCCAGATCGGCATCCAATGCTGCTGCTGCTGCGAGCGGACCTGGTGTAGGAGGTACGAATACATGGCTTACGTATAATCCAGTTGAGAGGGCTACCACAAATACAACTAATGGAATTCCGGTTTTTTTGCTTAATGCTTTGTTCAGAGATGACAGGATGATAAATCCAGAGTCACAAAATACCGGAATTGAAACCAGGAAGCCGGTTATATTCATCGCAAGTGGTGATTTCGTGTCCCCAATCAACTTAAGTAAATAACGGGCCATAACTGTTGTACCACCTGATCTTTCAAGAAATGTTCCGATAATAGCACCCAGCCCAATAATTATCCCAATACTGGAAAGTGTTCCCCCAAACCCTTCATTGATTTTGTCTATGATTATCCCGCCATCCATTCCAACCAAAAAACCAACGAATATTGCAGCAAGTAACAGGGTAATGAACGGATGGATTTTAAATTTTGATATCGCTACAACGATAAATACAATTATTAGTAGTATTACCAGTAAAATATTCATGTGCTATTTGTGCAATGTATTATCTAAACTGTTATTCCAAAATTCAAATTCTATAATACTTTTGTTATTACCAATAAATTCAAAGGAAATGTACGCTGAAATAGTTTTTTTGAAATAAATATGGCCAAAGGTAAATTGTCATTGTTCTCCCCTATTGAGGATACCATAAATACATTACCCGTCAATTCAATTCAGGACCAACGTAAACAGATTCTGCTGATGCTCATAGAATATATTCAGCAGAAAGTTAATGCCAGGATAGAAATACTACTCAATTTCATTTGTACACATAATTCCCGCAGAAGCCAGTTTTCACAAATTTGGGCACAAACAGCCGCCGATTATTACAATGTCCCGGCCAAATGTTATTCGGGCGGAGTAGAAGTTACGGAATTTAACCCAAGAGCGATTGCCTCCATTGAAAGGTCAGGTTTTAAAATATTCAGTAAAGGAGAGGTAAATCCAATTTATTTTATTTCTTATTCAGAAAATGTGAAGCCGATCGAGCTGTTTTCCAAATTATATAATGACACCATAAATCCGGAAAAAGAATTTGCTTCCATTATGACCTGCGCTCAGGCAGATGATAACTGTCCACATATCATTGGCGCAGAACTACGTATTCCACTTTTGTACGATGACCCAAAAGAATATGATGGTACCCCCGAGGAATCGTCGAAATACGATGAAAGATCCATTCAGATTGCGACAGAAATGTTTTATGTATTTTCCCTGATTAAACTATGACAACCAGCCGAAAAAAGTTAGGTTTTTTAGATCGCAATCTCACCCTTTGGATTTTCCTGGCCATGGGCTTTGGAGTAGGAATTGGATATTTATTTCCATCCTCATCTGCTTTTATTAATTCTTTCAGTAGCGGCTCTACCAATTTACCAATTGCTATTGGGTTGATCGTGATGATGTACCCTCCACTCGCAAAAGTGAATTACAAATTGTTGCCGAAAGTATTCAGAAATGTCAGGATTCTCAGTATTTCTTTAATCCTCAATTGGATCATTGGTCCTCTGCTTATGTTTTTGCTGGCCATAACATTTTTAAGAAATTACCCTGAATACATGGTTGGCTTGATTTTGATTGGACTTGCCAGGTGTATTGCGATGGTACTGGTGTGGAATGATCTTGCAGATGGCAGTAGTGAATATGGTGCAGGGTTGGTAGCAATCAACAGCATTTTCCAGGTATTTGGATATAGTTTTTATGCCTGGATTTTCATTACCAAACTGCCACCCTATTTTGGTTTCGAAGGTGCTCTAGTAGATATCTCAATTGCTACTATTGCCAAAAGTGTTTCCATATATCTTGGAATTCCATTTTTGATGGGATTAATGAGTCGGCTAACGCTGGTGAAAATTAAGGGAGAAAAATGGTATAATGAAGAATTCATACCAACCATCTCTCCTTTGACGCTTATTGCCTTATTATTCACCATTGTTGTAATGTTTTCATTAAAAGGTGAACTTATCGTACAGATTCCTATGGATGTTATCCGAATTGCTATTCCACTACTGATCTATTTCACTGTGATGTTTATGATCTCATTTTTCATAAGTAAAGCACTAGGAGCGGATTACCAAAAGAATGCTTCCATTTCATTTACGGCATCTGGCAATAATTTTGAGCTTGCCATTGCGGTGGCCATTGCCGTATTCGGATTGAATTCAGGACAAGCATTTGCCGGCGTGGTTGGACCTCTGGTGGAAGTTCCGGCACTCATCTTGCTGGTCCGGGTGGCATTTTGGTTAAGAAAGAAATACTATCCCATTTCAGGATCGTAAAATAATTTATTGATCAATTTGCACACTCCTGTTAATGGCTTGGAATTATTATATTTTTTGGAATATTAAATACATTTCTATAAATTGAGGCAACCAATCACCAACAACTAACCACCATGCTAAAAAAAATTCTCCTAGGACTTCTGGGATTGATTGCCGTAGTTTTCATCATTTTTATTGTTTACATTCAAAGCTCCTGGGATCGTACTTATGACATTGCTTACCCTCAATTGAATGTAAGTAGTGATTCGGCAGTAATTGCGAAGGGTAAATACTTAGTTCATGGCCCGGCGCATTGCTCCAATTGCCACGTTTCTTCGTACAAAGAAATGATCTTAACAGATAAAGGGGAACCAATCCCACTTTCCGGAGGAGTAGTGTTTCCATTGGGACCTCTTGGATCGCTTTCTCCCGCTAATTTAACTTCAGACCTTGAAACTGGTCTTGGCAGGTATTCTGACGGAGAAATATTTCGAATGATGCGCCATGCAGTAAAGCCTGATGGTACCGCTGCATTGGCTTTGATGATGCCCTTTTGGAATATGGCCGATGAAGACCTTGAAGCAGTGGTTTCTTACTTAAGAACACTGGAACCTATTCGCAATGAAATTCCAAAACCTGAGTGGACATTTATTGGCAAAATGGTACGGGTGCTTACTCCTACTTTTGAACCCATTTTTAATCCAACACCATCTGCTATTGCTCCACTCATGAAACCTACAGTAGAAAGAGGAGAGTATATCGCAAGATACGTTGCTAATTGTGTTGGATGCCATACGCCACGCGACCCCATGACTTTTGAGGCAATCGGTCCTGAATACTCAGGCGGTATGGAAATGGAACCCTTACCTGCTCTCAATGTAGAACTGGGCATTGATCCAGATCTTTGGACCCACTCTGCCAACATCACACCTCATCCCGAAAGCGCATTATCAAAATTCAACACTCTGGAAGAATGGATCGCTCGCTTTAGACAAGGCCGAATCGTTTTAAACTCGCCGATGCATTGGGGGCCTTTCTCGAGGATGTCTGATGAGGACCTGGAAGCCCTATGGCTTTATCTGCATAGTCTTGATCCGGTAGAACATGATGTAGGGCCGATTGTATATAAAAAAGAATAAATTCCTATAATCTAAATATATTTGGTGGGTGGCAGAAATATTTATCACAACACTCGAAAAATTCGATTCTAACCTATGGGGTTATCATTTCCCGATCCCCTTTGACGTTGCAGGGAAATACATCAATGGATCAAACCGAAGGGTATTGTGTAAAGTAAATGGTCAGCTAACTATCCAAAGTGCATTAATGCCTTCAGACGATGGATGGTTTATTCTGGCAAACAAAGAGGTAACGAAAAAGCTTGGATTACAAATCAGCAACAAAGTGGAGATTTCCATTGAAAAGGACAACTCGGAATTTGGAATGGAAATGCCTGAATCATTCCGTGTACTTATGGAACAGGATACTGAAGGAAAAGCTTTTTTTGACCAGCTGACACCCGGGAAACAGAGAAACCTTATTTATATTGCCGGGAAAGTTAAAAATATAGATAGCCAGTTACGGAAAGGAATGGCCATCATGGATCATTTGAAAGAAGCCAGCGGTAAACTTGACTTCAAAGTCCTTAATCAAAAAATAAAGGAATACAACAGACTCAAAAAATAACTTTACAAGCATGATTTTGAGGTCATGACAAGTGTTATTGTTAATTAACCCAACTTGGCATCAAGTTGGGTTAAAGGTTGATTTCGTAACTTTTATATATCAGAAAATAAAATGCGAAATCATGAAAAATCCGTTTTTACTGATTTTAGTATTTGGTGTTGTTCCTTTTGCCATGTTCGTGATGCCTGTAATGATCGTGTGATTTTGGGAGGGCTTTACCTTACCATCCATGAATGGATTTCTCCTCACACACATATAACAGGACACGATCATGAATCGCATTAAATTAACATGCAAAAAGGACAATAAAGTATTAGAGGTTAATTCCCGGATTTAATATTCACAGGCAGGTGGATGTATATGCTACTATTTGATCAATAGAAGACACCAATTATGTTCTTGAATTTTTTTCTTTTTGTGCCATTAAAAGTCATCGAACTCCTCATAGGATTGCTGGAGCGCATTGTCTTGTGCCGATACTTTGAAACTTTATAACGTCCGCTTCTTTCCCTGGGTTCTGATTTATAATAATCATAAGAAGGGCAATCGACCATTGCATAGGTACCGCAACCCGCAAATATAACTGTGGAAAATAGTAATAAAGCCAACTGTTTCACACAGATAAATTTCGTAATAAAAGATCGTATTTAAAATGACTTTTATCACACTTTATTTCAAATTCAAGGAAATTTCAGGAGATCAGGATCAACTATCTTCCATTGCTTCTTCCACTAATTTAAATAAGGAATCAAGGACTTCATGAAACCCAGCCTGGTCCGTTTCCAGGGCAAATTCACTTTTTTTATAGTTCAAGTCCATCTTTGTATGTTTGTCATAATATCGTTCATACAAACGAAACACAAACTCACCTTCCCTAACTTTTGGCAACTTCTTAAACAATTCTTTGGAATCGTCTAAATTGAGCCCGCGCAGATAAACTTCACCAACAGGAACATAGCGGTCAGCTGCATCCTTGATTCCGTAAACGACACTATACCGAATTGCGGTCATAAAAAGCCTGGATTATAATTTTTCTTCAAGATAGAAAATCGAGAGGAATTAATTATTAAATCCTATTTAACTCCTGCAATTTTCTTCAATTTATACGAAACAAATGCAAGGAAGTTCTAAGAAATCTAATTATCAGAAAGATAAATATGTATTCAGATCCTGAATAGATCAATTACACAATTACGAATAGAGCAAAACCCTTAAGTTACCTTAATGTTAAGTTATCAGTATCAAACTTAACAAATACATAACATACTATTTTTTCGCTGCTTTGAAATCACCCATACTTTGCAAACGTTTAAATTTGGAAAACACTTTCTTTAATACTTTTCATTTAGACTATGAATTATAGCATTACTGATTTCATTGTCCTTTTGGGAGCACTTGGGCTCTTCATTTATGGCATGAAAGTGATGAGTGAGGGTATTACCAAAGTTGCCGGGTCAAAAATGCGGCAAATCCTGAGCGCAATCACATCCAATCGTTTCAAAGGAATATTAACAGGATTTATCCTGACAGGCCTTGTACAATCATCATCTGCAACCACAGTTATGGTAGTGAGTTTTGTGAATGCAGGTTTACTGTCTCTGATGGAATCAATAGGTGTGATTATGGGTGCCAACATAGGTACAACCCTTACCGCATGGCTCATCTCAATTATTGGATTTAAAGTGAAATTGTCCACTGCTGCACTTCCTATTATTGCATTGGGGTTCCCTATGCTTTTTACTAAATCATCTAAAATAAAAGCCTGGGGTGAAGTATTAATTGGGTTTGCCCTACTGTTTATTGGCCTGGGCGAACTCAAAAAAGCAGTTCCTGACCTGAGTTCCAATCCGGAAATATTGGAATTTTTGTCAACATTTACGGAAATGGGATATGCCTCATATTTCGTATTTGTTATTATCGGAACCCTCGTAACAATACTCGTTCAATCCTCCAGCGCGGCCATGGCCTTAACATTGGTAATGGCTAACAACGGGTGGATCCCGTTCGAATTGGCGGCCGCTATGGTATTGGGCGAAAATATTGGAACAACTGTTACAGCAAACATAGCAGCAAGTATTGGAAATGTAGCAGCCAAGCGTGCAGCAAGGGCTCACCTTATATTTAATCTGGTAGGTGTAGCCTGGATGCTGATGGTAATCCCCTTGTTCCTGAGGGGCATTGATACCTACTTAATCTGGGTGCAGGGTATTTCACCGATGGATAGAAACCACCCTGAAGCAATACCCATTGCATTATCAATATTTCATACCAGCTTTAACATACTTAATACATTATTGCTGGTAGGGTTTGCCCCCCGCATAGCAAAGATCGTTACCCGTATGGTTCCTGCACGTAATGATGAAGAACATCACCTCGAATTCATAGGCACGGAAATTATAAGAACACCTGACATTTCCATTTTGGAAGCGAAAAGGGAAATGTCTAAAATGGCTAAAGTCACCAGGAAAATGTCAAAGCTTTCAAACGGAATTCTTGATAAAAAGAAAAGTAAAAAAATCGGAAATTATTTGGACGACATTTCCAATTACGAACAAATCACAGATCGCATGCAGCTGGAAATCGCCAATTACCTGGCCAAAGTAGCCGAGGGTAATCTCACCGAGGGAAGTTCAAACAAAATTCGTGGCTTACTGAGTGTAAATAACGATCTGGAGCGAATAGGAGACCTTTTTTATCAGATATCACTGAACATCCAACGAAAAAACGAGAATGATGTACTTTTTACCGCCTACCAGAGTGAGCAACTGACCAACATGTTTGGGTTGATTGAAAGTGCTTATGAAACTATGTTACTGAATTTAAAGGTGGATTACAAAGACATGGCAATGGAAGACGCTTTGCGAAAGGAGAAAGAAATTGACGTATTGCGTAACGAATTGCGAAGATCACATTTAAAAAATATTGAAAAAGGGAACTATGACCTGCCTTCAGGTTTGATATACAGCGATATTTTTCTTACCCTGGAGCGAATTGGTGACCATATATACAACGTTTCGGAGGCGCTTATAAATGACTACAATTAACGGGGAATAAGTTACCGAATATCCTTATCAATTCCCCTTTCAATTGCAATATTCAGTAGGGTAACCATATTAAACCCGGATTTCAAGACCTCACAAAAAGGTAGCAAAAAGAAGCTAACTTTAAAGC
>CAZONK010000085.1:6448-13283 GCA_964581095.1 uncultured Roseivirgaceae bacterium | reverse complement strand
GATCCTGAAACGAAGCAAAATGCCCGAAAACCCCGGATACGGAGGATGGGACTCTTACGGTACCTTTTCAGAAGCCGGACAAAAGGAGTATGCTAAGTGGTATAAAGAAAATTATCCTGATTCCCAGCCACATATGTCTGAACCCGGGGAAGAGGTGTTCAGGGCCCCGGAAGGATACAATGATCGGAAAGACCACTGGCAGAATTTCTTCGACTCCATACGCACGGGTAAGCCTGTGCTGGAAGATGCAGCGTACGGACTGCGCGCCGCTGCCCCGGCCCTTGCGACCAACGTGAGCTATTTCGATAAAAAGGTAGTGAACTGGGATCCTGTAAAGATGAAGGTGGTATAGGTTACTTTAAACGATCTACGTTAAATATGATTATCGATTATGCATCGCCGTTGGAAAGCCTGTGGCGACCGATGGATGAACGTTACGTATTGGATTAATGATTATGCCCCAATGGGGCTAAATGGCATTATATTCATAAACCCTGCGCTCCCTGCCAACGGCCAGGCAGGCGCACCTTTAGTGCTCGAAAATTGTAAAATATAGGATTAACTTTTTTCTTTAGGGGTGTCTAAATGTGGAAAACAGCAGAGAGTCCATTCGAAGAATGTTTTTAGTTGATTAAATTCCCAAGCCCTTTAGCTGTTTTCAAAAGCCCGCATTTAAAAAGTGAATTTATCACCTCGTCTGGGGTTTTAGGAGGATTTTTAAGTTTCTCAACCTGGGATAAGAATGCTTCCAGGAACCTCCCGGGTTGAATATCCAACATGTTTTGACAAAATTCATCAGGGTGCTGGACTTCAATGTGATAAGGATTTAATTTTCTTTTTGGAAAATCCCTGAGGTTGAAAGTGACGATGACAGCAGCGTTACACCGCACTGCCGTTGCCAATACATGATTGTCTTTTGGATCGGGTAAATCCATTGCGGGGATTAGTTTCTTATAACCGGTAACATTGGCTTCCCCGAAATGGGAAACCATATCATGAAGAAGGAATTCAACAGCTTTTTGAGGAATATCCGGTCTTTGCTTCTTAAAAGTAGATCGGATCTCCTTTAAAATATCCGCCGACCATTTGGGCATATACAGCTTTTCAACGGCGCAATATAAAAGTAAATCCCGGATCGGGGCAGGATATAGCACACAGGTATCAAGCACAGCAATGAAATGGGATGATGTCTCCATTTAATAACCCATATCATACTCCTGGGCCATTTCCTGCATTCTTTCAATAGCCTTGTGTTGCCTGCTCGTATGTTCCTTTTGATAATTTAGAACGTCCTCAAGTTTTACCTTTCGATGTTTTCCTATTTTGGTAAAAGGCATCTCTCCGCGTTCTAACAGTTTCACGAAGTGAGGTCTTGATATATTGAGGATCTCCGCACCTTGTTGTGTAGATAACACAGCGCTACTTGCCAATAAAGAAATCGATCTACCATCAGCAATTGTAGCGATTATTTTAAATAAGAGATCAACGGCAGCTTTCGGTAAATTTATTGTTTGGTCGCTGTCAGATATTTTTATCCTGACTAAATTGGTCCGTAATGAGCGAACATAGGCCATTTCATCAATAATCCGATCCATATTCATACTAACGATCCTCTGGTCTTCAAGTGTCGGGCTCATCATCAGGTCTTCCATCATTTCTGGTCTTTGTATTGAAGGTATTTTGTAAATTTCATTTAAAGATAAAAATCTATATTTCTATAAACGAAAAAAACGAAACAAATGTTATGATTGTTCCAATATTCCCCCTTAAAAAAGGGGGAACAAAAGGGGGTTGTGTCAATTCCTGATAATTTTCCAAATACATAAAGTATGTCGGAACCCAGGTCTCACAATCGGGACGTTGTTTGTAAAACAAAAATAAAAGCAGGTAGTAGTGATTTTAGGATTGAGAAATTTAATTGCTTAACTTGTAGATACTACAAACTATAGGGTATGAAATACCTGGCCATATTCATTGTTTCTATTCCATCTATTCTTTTTGCCCAGGAACCAATAAAACAGGTTGAAGGAGTTTCGGAATTTCAACATCAAATACCTTTAAACCCTAATAAAGTAGATACACAGGGTAGAAAAACAGGGAAATGGACCATTCTGTTTGATGAAAACTGGAATGTGACGGACAGTATAGTGAATACTCATTTCTATCGTTTGATTGATTACAAGGAAGGCCGGTCCGTAGGGAAGATGGGAGATTATTACCGCAACGGTCAAATTCAGATGAGAGCAACCATAATTTCTGAAAATCCTGAAACGTATGATGGGGAGGTTATCTTATATAATGAGGATGGTAACATTACCGGTTTACGATACTATAACAATGGGCATTTTGATTACAATGAAACTATCCTCAGATTAGAGAGGATTGTTAAATATCAAAGCAAAAAGGCGAAAAGTAATGGAGAAAATGAACCCCCGCTATTTGTGCGGTCTTCTTTTGAAAACAACATCACTTTCAATGATGATTTAAGATTGTCTGAACAAGTCGATGACCTTTTAAAGGATCATAGAGGTACCAGGGGAGAAAAACATAACCTGATATTTATTGATGCGACCAGATTTGTAGATGCATATAGCCTGAAAGGAAGATATACGGAATCCCGGGATGGATATGACGTTGAAGTACGACTTTTCAGAGGAGATATCATCGTATCAAAATTTGAAGTTTCCGCAACTCCGGATAAATTAGCTAAAATGATTGTATCGATGCTTCAAAAGGAGATATGATAGCATTTCTTGATAAGCTAAAATTCTGGATTTTTAACTAAAGACTTTATAAGGATTGGAGCCATCGGGCTAATAAAACATCGTGAACCAGGTAAAAATTGCCCTCTTTTATTACAAGCTCTTTTTTGATCAGTGATTTCATCGCAGTTTCCACCGAACTGCTGGCGCCCAAATCGTATTTGGTGATGAAATCCTTGGATAATGGATTGGTCAGAGGTTCCCCTTTAGCAATGGACTGAAGTACCTTCCATTGAGTACCCGTAAGTAAATTCCTGTAATTAATAAATAGCGGACTCTCCTGTTCAAGGATTTCCTCAAATACGTCAGTCGTTGTTTCAATTTCCGCCTTGTCATACGTACCAAATAGTTTATTACAGACTAACTGAATACAATACGTTTGTTGCCTGCTCCACAGGTATATGACTTCTATTGCTTCATCATTAATGGTTTTCTTGTGTGATTGAAAATGGCGCCGGATGAAGGATCTGTATTTATTTAATGGAATTGGACCTAGTTGAACCAGTTGTGCACTGCGATAAAATGGACGATTTTTTTCAGCAAACATCGACAACATCATATGCCTGTGACTCCCGCTGAAAATAAACCGGATTCCCGGAAAGTTTTGCATCCAGGAACGAAAATAAGCTTCACCGTTATTATCCTCGTAGTGGACTATTTGTTGAAATTCGTCTAAAGCAACAATCACCTGCTTATTTCGGTCCTGCAGAAATTCTCCTATGGATTGTAATGATTGTTCGGGGGCATGTGTATTTCGCAATCCTATGTTTAGTACCGGAATACCAGAGTAACTATCAAAGCTTAGTTCCGCTCCTAATTTCCCCAACAGTTGTTGAAATACATTGGATATCCCATGGGATGTTTTACCAAATCGATGGTAAACAGCCTCGGTGATTTGCCTGAGGGAGGTAGTCATATTGATGGTTCCAAGCAGATCCACATAGACGGTTTCTGTTTTATTCTGTTTTTCAAGTATGGATAAAAAATATTTTATAAGCGCAGTTTTACCAAGTCTTCGCCACGAATAAAGCACAATATTTCTTTCATTGTCAAAGTGATTGTGCAGGGATTTCAATTCTTTTTCCCGGTCACAGAAATAAACTTTGCCATAGAATCCGGTAAGTATAAAGGGATTTTTTAATGGTTTCATCACTTTAATTCTTTAATTCCGTAAAGTACGTTCCGCAAAGTACGTTCCGCAATATACGGAATTAAGGATAATTATGAAAATTTTATACTAAAAGGTATTATACCCATTGGTATAAAATATCTGGACTTGAATGCTTATTTCTACAACCTTTCACAATCATCACTTATTATTAAAATACTGCTCCCTGATCACCTCTTCCACAGGTTTATTCTGCGGAGTAAAGCCGCTATGGTCCTCCCCACCTCTGCTATCATGGTTGTGGTACCATTTCCAGACAAAACCTCCTGCCATCCAGGGTTGGTTCCAGGCGGAAGTGTAAAGGGCTTTATATGCAGTGACCTGCGCCTGCATGGATACTTCATCCGATTTGTCGGAGTTCCATGGCTCTTTTGTTGAGCCTGGAATACTTCGGTAACCATATTCGGTGAATAAAACGGTTTTACCCTGTGACGAAGAAACTTCTCCTATTTTCTTAATATGTGATTCCCAGGCTTCCTTCAGTTCTTCAATGGATGGATCCTCTGATTCTGACAGGGGGAAATAGGCATCGATACCAATGAAATCCAGCCGGTCCCAGAAGGGTGTTCTGGAAAATTCATCCCAGTTGGCGGCGTAAGTTAGCCGTCCCTTATAAATTGTACGTACTTCCTTAATTAATTGATTCCAATAATCCGGCCGGTGCTGAATGAAAGCCTCCCATTCGGTACCAATGCAAAAAATGGCTACCTCCATAGAATCTGCCAGGTGTACAAACTCAAGGATATAATCCCTGTAGTTTGCTTCAAATAATTCCCATTCGGAATCCCCGGATGCTGTAAACCCGCCGGTATATCCACCATGCCGCATCCATACCTGGGGCTTTAGCATCACATGAAGCCCATTTTCATGGAGCAACCCAATTGTATGGGCAACTCCTGCTTTCGATTCCCCCCACCACTGCCTTTGAGTGTTGTAGTACAATTCACCATCCTGATCGGGAGCAAATGCATAAGGCATAACACTAATCCATGTGGCATTAATATGTAACATAGGATCAATATCAACCTGTGTTACCGAATCCCTGGAAGCAACAAAACTCACCCCGTTTATACAATCACTTACAAATACACCTTCTTTTGAACTTGTGAAATAGCAGGTTTGCATCCCTGCTGAAAGGATAATGAAAACAATGAAGTATTTTCGAAAAGTCAAATCGTCTGGAGGAGGTTATCCGTAAATTTTATTCAACACGCCGGCAAGCCGGATACCCGCCTGTAACAACCGGTGCCTCACCACATCGATGTTGTCATATACATACCGGTAATTTATACTTTTGTTTTCGGGCAGGTCATAAATCTGTGGCCGGTAAGTAATTGATTCATAAGCCCAATCCTCAGCACTCGAATTCTGCCAGGTTGTTATTTCAGTTTTCGTTGCAAAATTGATTTCATTCACCCATTCGGAATAGCTGAGCTGTTCACCATCGATTATTCCAGAATCCCATACGCGGTGAAGGTTGCTGCTTTGAAAAAACCATTTAAGTTTTACATCGTTGCCACCCCGGTCTTCCCCATTGCCGGTATGCAACGGTTGATGGAGGTCACCAATAAGATGGATAAGGATCCTGAGGGCAACCATTTCATCCTCATCCGTAAATTGTTTCGTTTGCAATTCACTGATCAGCCGTTCAATTGTTGCAATCGCATCTCCTTCTTCAGGTGTCCCTGCCTGGGCGTAGGTCAACCCATCAGGTATGGTGGCATAGTGCCATGGGCCGGCATAGTCCCAGCGCGGGTCAGACTTGATAAAATCCATCCAGTTGGCAGCCATCGAAAGTGATTCATTGCCCATTATTTGCTGAAGTTCTTTCCTCGCTTTTTTTGTCAGGTACATTTCAGCAATGGCCCCGATTATGCGATGACCGGTTTTGCCCCAGCCAAAGGATTGCATTGATATAGTAAAGCTGATTAACAGAATTATAAGTTGTTTCATTGGGATTGAATTTGAAATATTGTCAAATCAAAAATACTAAAATGGAGTTTCTCGTCTGGGCTTATTATCTTTAATTATCAATGTTATCAGACCATGAATGCTGAGGAGTTAAACAGGCAATTGGGAAATATTGATCTGCATTTACTTGACCAGGTGCTGAAAGGCAGATTTAAACCCAAAAGTAAAATATTGGATGCCGGTTGCGGTGAAGGACGAAACCTTGTTTATTTTCTTCAGAATAATTATGAAGTATATGCAGTGGATCAGGATCCTTCATCTATAAAACTTGTGGGGATGCAATCACGGTCATTGGGTGTTTCAGTTGAAGATAATCAATTTATAACCGGAGATTTGACATCCCTTCCATTTTCTGACCACTCCTTTGATGCAGTACTTTCTATAAATGTATTGCAGCATGTAAATCAGGAAACCTATGATGTCATTTTATCGGGGATGGTCAGGGTGCTGGCCCCTGGTGGGATATTATTTATTAAAATGGAAGCACGGGATTGCCTTCCGAAGGTGGCAGGATCAACAGAATCCGGAGAAAGTCGGTTACCCGCTCATTTGATACCCTCAATGATCGCAGATAGGTATAAACTGGTTCTGGAGGAACCAGTTCGAATGGAAGAAATTTTCGGTGAGGGATGCAGATTGGTGATGGTTTTTAGAAAGAAAATAATTATGCATTCGTAGGATTAACTGAAGTTTTATACCCAAAAACCCATTATTCTAAACAAAAAATAAATCAAAAATCGTTAATCTGAGTTCGGCGTTCAACATTCAAAGAGCTCATTTTTGATTTGGAATGATGAACGAACAATGAAGTAAACCGGTCAACACAATACACAATGCACAATGCACAATCTACCATCATTCTAACATTCCGCCCTTCGACTCCGCTCAGGGCTCAGCATTCGACTCCGCTCAGGGCTCAGCATTCGACTCCGCT
>CAZONK010000085.1:0-6348 GCA_964581095.1 uncultured Roseivirgaceae bacterium | reverse complement strand
GCATTCGACTCCGCTCAGGGCTCAGCATTCGACTCCGCTCAGGGCTCAGCATTCGGCTCCGCTCAGGGCTCAGCATTCGACTCCGCTCAGGGCTCAGCATTCGACTCCGCTCAGGGCTCAGCATTCGACTCCACCCAGGTCTTCCTCCATCTTCGGAATGCAATGGCTGATAAAGGACACTAAAGGGATGGATAAGAAAGGAAATTTTGGGTGAAGGATGCCGGTTGGTGATAGTTTTTAGAAAGAATATTTGATGATTCAACGATTTCAAAATCTTGGTGTACTGTAATTTAATTGAATGAATTGGCCATTGAAAATTCACAGATGCATAATAAATTATTGGGTTGTAGTATCAGTCAGCCTGGTAGAATCTGAATGGACAGATATTCCATCTTTAAAGGGATTTGAATAGTCTTTATTGGAGAGGAATTCGAAATCAGTAAGTGTTTTGAGGAAAGCAATCAGTGCACTTTTTTCGTCTGAAGTAAATCCAAATCCTGTTCCATCTACAGTTTCAGACGCATATTTTAACAAGATTCCATGTGTTGTCGGACTTATTATAATGCCAGAGCTATAATGATCCATAACTTCTTTTAGCGTAGAAAATCTACCATCGTGCATATAGGGACCGGTTATTTCAATATTTCTTAGTGTTGGAATTTTAAACTTTCCCCTATCTTCTTCTTTTCCAGTAGTACCAGCTAACCCTCCCCTTTGTACAGGTTCTAAATCAAGTCCATTATTTGCAAAACCATCATATCCTTGTTGCATACTTGTAAATAAATTGGCTTCATGACATGAGTTACATGCACCACCCCTAATACCGTTTTGTAAATCAGGTTCATTAAAAAATAGCTGCATTCCCAGGGTTTCAGTTTCTGATAACTCCACTTCATTTGCCAGATATTTATCAAATTTTGAATTATTTGAAATAAGTGATCTCTGGAATTGAGCCAAAGCAAATGCAACTCTATCCGGTGTAATTTCATAAGTTCCAAAAGCTTCATTGAACATCGATGGATATCCCGGCATTTTGTTTAATTTTTCAACCATTACTTTTAAGCGTTGGTCCATTTCCCGGATATTAATGATTGGGGATAGAGCCTGAATTTCCAGACTTTCTACTCGCCCATCCCAGAAAAAATGACTGGAATATGCGAGGTTCGACAGGGTGGGAGAATTAAACCTAGTTTTGGAATTTCTGATTCCGGTAGATCTTTTTTTGTTGTCAGAAAATGCAAATTTTTGAATATGGCAGGAAGCGCAGGAAATAGAATCATTTCTGGATAACCTCTTTTCGTAAAAAAGAAACCTTCCCAATTTAATTCCATGTTTCGTTGTACGATTGAATTCAGGTTCATTATTGTGACCAAATTCTTCCAGAAATTTAACATATTTTTGGGCATCAGCAGGATCAATTTGTTCATTGAACGAATTACAAGAAACAATTTGCGTGATGAACACAATGAATAAAAATCTACCCATTAGAAATGATCGGAGATCCATTAAATTATTAATAGTCAATATCCTGTTGGTATTCAATTTCAGAGATTTTCACTTTGTTCCAATGTAGCTCCCTGCCTAGTCCTTTTATCCATCTTCTCGTATACGTCCCATCGAAGTATAGATCGTATTCAAATACCATCCAGGTCCCTGTCTTTTCAATAACTGTATATCTTAACCCCTGGGCAATATAAGACTCGTTAAGATTCAAGAGGAAATCTGCCTCCATCTTTAGATATTGGAAGTTAGAGTCAGACAAGTACAGTTTATCATCGTTGGTATATGCGTACCAATCTCTGTAGTAGGTATAGTCTGTTGTGTCACATGGATTTATATGTTTTTCCAGTAAAAAATAATTGGTTGTATCAGTTTTAACCAATTCTATTACCTCCCAGTACCATTCAGTGGTTTTATCGTTGCAGGGAATGTAATTTTCGTTGATCCAATAATTTCCTACTTCATAAGGAAACCATCCGGTTGAAGGATCTAACCCATAAACCTTATTATTGGTACCCCTTGTATGATGATCGAATAAATTAATAATAGTAATGTCGCTATCCTGGATATTACAGGAAATCAGCAAAATCAATATTGCAATACTTCTAAATTTCATAATAATAGATATTTAAAGAACATTAAATGTAGGAAAAATTAATTTGGTAAAAAATGATCGTTCAGGAAAATTCAATCTATAATACGCAGTGTGAGTACGAAATTCAAATCAAGTAAATCAAGAAAATTAAATCAATGCATCAGACATTGATCTTCCCAAATTCCAAATGCCCCGGCATGGTATCATATCAACTTTTATCTCTAAACCATCATATTATCCTATCATCTCACCGATTCCCCGCTATTCAATAAAATTTGCAACTTGTAATAAATATAAATATCTTGATGCCTTAACCCTGTAAACCAAGATATTATGTCAGAAATAACCAAAATAACAGAAATGAATGAAGTGACTGAACAAGCGCCCGTCAATTACGCGGGATTTTGGATCCGTTTTGTAGCAGTTATCATCGATTCCCTTGTCCTTTCCTTTTTATCCTTCTTGCTGATTATTCCTTTGCTGGGATTAATTGGATTTAGCACTTTAAGTCTAAGTGATCTGTCTTCTATGGACCCGGAGGAAATGGTGATGACTTTTCTTGCATTGTCAACACCACTGTATCTTGCCAATATGATCATGACATGGCTTTACTATGCGCTCCTTCAGTCCGGCTCCTGGCAGGCTACTTTAGGCAAACGGGCAATAGGTGTAAAAGTTGTGGACAAAAATGGCGAAAGGATCAGCTTTACGACTGCTTCTGTGCGCTATCTGGGACGTATTATTTCCGGGATGACCATGCTTATCGGTTTTATTATTGCTGGTTTCTCAGCTAAAAAACAAGCATTGCATGATATGATCGCATCAACGTATGTAGTTTATAATAACTGAAATTTTGAAAAAGCTGGTTCTACTTTCTTTTCTTTGGATAGGCTTATACCAACTCCACGCACAATCTATTTTTACATTTGATCAACTCCGGGATAGCATAAAAAAGGAGATGGATTACAGGGAAATTCCCGGATTAATGATCACACTTGTTACACGGGATTCAGTTATATTTAGCGGTGGCTTTGGCTTTGCAAATTTAGAAGAGGAAATTCCTGTAAGCGGCGGTCACCTTTTCAGGCTGGGTTCAATCACAAAAAGTTTTGCCGCCCTGGCTATTTTTAAACTTGTACGGGAAGGCAAACTATCTCTTGAGGATAAACTCATTGATATTGCACCTGAAGTTTCTATTCAAAATCCCTGGGAAAAAACACATCCGGTTAAGATTAAACATTTACTGCAGCATTCTTCGGGATTTGATGATATGCATTTTACAGGTATCTATAATCGGAATGGCATTGAAACGCATGGGTTAGAAATAATACAAAATTTTAGCAATTCCCTCTATTGCCGCTGGCCTCCCGGTTCAAGATATTCTTATTCCAATCCCGGGTTTATTGTAATTTCCTACCTGATAGAAAAATTTAGCGGTCAGACATACAATGATTATGTTCATGAAAATCTATTTATACCACTGGGTATGGATAATTCAAATGTTGACCTTATTCTAGATGGACCGGAATATGCAATTGGATATAACTACCAGAAAGGGATTCATGATAAGGTGCCTCTGTATGCGATTAATGCTGCAATGGCCGGGGCGCTGAATTCAAGTGCGGATGATATGGCCAGGTTCGTAAGGTTTTTCCTGAATGAGGGTATTGTCGATTCCGTTTCATTGTTTACCTCTGCTGATCTTGATAAAATGGAAACTTCCGAAACCACACTTGCTGCGGAAGCTGGAATGCAAGCAGGTTATGGATATGCCAATTATTGGAGCCATCTAAATAAAAAAGTACCGTTTCATGGACACGATGGTGGTATTGACGGTTTTATTTCAAAATATGCTTATAACCGTGAGCTTGGTGTTGGTTATGCAATTTCAAACAACGGGTCAACAGGTTTTGGCAAAATAAGCGGATGGATTGTAGATTTTCTAACGCAGTCAGCACAGGAACCAGTGTTAACTGAGGAATCTTTACCAGAGGAAACCGTAAGCGCTTATACAGGATATTATCGGTTTCACAGTTCACGAAACGAGCTTTTTGCACCGGTTGAATTTCTACTGAACGGTCGGAATTTAAGATATAAAAATGATACACTTATTCTAGCGCGATTTTTAGGTGATAACGAAACATGGATCTATGTTGGTAATGATCAATTCAGAAATACAGAAAATAATATAGCATCCCTGGTCCTTGCAAAAGATTCTGATGGTAATGAAATAATTACAGGCATGCGTACGGGATACCTCGAAAAATCAGGATTTATTTGGCCTGTAATACTTCGTATTATACTCATGACGGCAGTGTTATTTAATATTGTTATGATACCCGCAGGAGTAATTATTTCCATACTTCAAGTGTTTGGAAAGGTTGACAGGATTATTAGCCGGTCTATTACAATTCCGTTTCTTTCGTCTGCAAGTTTGCTGGCATTGATTGTATTTTTTTTTAGATCTCTAAATGAAATGGCAAGCCTGGGGTCAGTGAATTTTTACACAGTTGGAACTTATGCAGCAGGACTTTTATTTGCTGCATTAACGTTGATTTCAGCTATTCGTATTTTTGGGATATTAAAATCGAAACAACCAAAGAAATTAACCTATGTTATCCTGTTGTTCATTGTTTTACAAACCAGTATGATGATTTTTCTGATTTGGGGTGACTTTATCGGTTTAAAAACCTGGGCTTATTAACCTTGTGTTGTGTCAATCGTACTGTATCGGTTAAGTCGCTGCTATTTTAATGGTCAAAGTATTTTTGCCAACCGCCAACCGCCAACTCAACTGCCAACTGCCAACTGCCAACTGGGTACTGGACTTACCAGCTTCCACCGGCCCCGCCACCGCCAAAGCTTCCTCCTCCGAATCCTCCGAAGCCACCACTGCCTCCGGAAAAGTTACCGAATGATGATCCACCACCTGATCCACCCCGGCCGGAGCTCATGAGTGCCAGGATCATCCAGAAGGATGGGCTTGAAGTCCCATAGTGTTGTTTTGCCGAACGACGTGTTATAAAGTAATACGGGAGGAAAAATATAAGTCCCATAATGAGATAGCTGATGATTTTTGCAAGCGCATCCGGCTCTCCTTCAGCAATAATTTCACCGGCTTCAAATTCACCCTCTGCCAACCCGATCATCAGGGAAGTTGCCTCGTCGAGTCCGGTAATATAATCTTCATTCCTGAAGTTGGGCAATATATAATTTTCCACGATACGCTTGGCCGCCGCATCAGGAATCGCCCCTTCCAGTCCGTACCCGGTTGATATAAATACTTTATGATCATTAATTGCTACCGTTATCAATGCGCCGTTGTCTTTCCCTCCTTTACCAACGCCCCATTTTTCAGCCAATTCGGAAGAGTATTGCGCAATATCAACTCCATTTGTTGATCCGATAATAGCAATTGCAAACTCGTTGGAGGTGGAATCTGCATAGGATTTCAGTTTATGCTCGAGATAGCTGTATTCCTGGTCACTGAGGACCTGCACAAAGTCATTGACCAACCGTGGAGGATCCATAGGCTCGGGATAGTCTTGTGCCATTGAATTTCCCACACTGCCAAGTAAAACCAGTGTAGCGACTATGTTTATTTTTATATTCATATCGTTTTTCAATTTTTTCCGAAAGATATTTCATCAGGAAGTTCGTTCACATCATCTTCCTGAATCGGAAAATGTTTTGCAAGTGCTTCGCCCGCCATTTCAATTCCAGCGCTCAGCCCTTCAGCAATTTCACCTTCCTTGAAATAATCCATCATCTTTTCTTTTATGTGGTCCCAGAAATTATCAGGCACGGTCTTATTGATCCCCGCATCTCCCAGGATCGCAAATTTATGGTCCTGGATTGCCATATAAAAAAGCACACCGTTGCGAAGTTTGGTTTTATGCATCTTCAGGATGGCGAATACTTTCGCGGCACGGTCCAGCACATCCTTCTTGCAGTGGTTATCGATATGTACCTGAATTTCACCGGATGTTAATTTTTCAGCAGCTTTAATTGCTGCAACAATGCGGTCTTTTTGTTCTTTTGAGAATGCGTCTTTTGCCATTGAAATATATAATAAAAAAAATAAGAAAAGTTAAAAAGTAACTTCAGGCACTTGCTCCGCTCCGGCACTTGCCTCAAAATATCCTTTTTTCTCAAAATCAAACATACCTGCATAGAGTGTATTTGGGAACTTCCGAATGTATGTATTATATCCTTGTACTGATTCGTTGAATTTTTTACGCTCAACAGCTATC
>CAZONK010000084.1:0-13286 GCA_964581095.1 uncultured Roseivirgaceae bacterium | reverse complement strand
AAGCGCAATGATGCTCCAGCACTACACGATCTCGGTACTCTCCGGCCTCGCGTCGATGCAACTTCTTGCGGGCGAAGCATAACAGTTTCCAATGGCGGTCAATGGCCCATGTTACTACGTTCAACAAGATTGATAAATCAACATTGAGGGATTTGAAGAAAAGCGGTTGTAAAGAGCTTTTTATTGGGATTGAATCGGGTTCACCAAAAATTTTAAAATCTATAAACAAGACACATGACACAGGAGTCATACTCAAGAACTTAATTGGTATTCTTAGAGCAGGAATCAATATTAAGGGTTACTTCATATACGGAATCCCGGAGGAAAGCCATGAAGATATGGATATGACGTACGAATTGGCTTGCAAGCTGAAAACAGCTTCACTTAGGTATGGATCCGATTTTAGGACTAGTGTATTTCAATACAGACCTTATCACGGAACAGCCATATATCACAATCTAATATCTAAAGGAATCCAAACCTCAGCAAACAGGATTGAACCTGATGATGAACTCTCTAATCTAATCGGTCGAATTCAATTCAATTTTCACTCAGGGAATTATTCCGATGTTGCTTTGCGAATTGTGCATGACTATATTTACCGCACAACCAAATTGACCGACCCTGGAACCCTCTCTAGAATTAGATCAAATACGAAATCCCAAAAGCAGACAGCTATGTAAATCTTGTGGACTTTACCTGAACCAAGACCCAGCGTTTGACAGTTTCAAAGTAGGTGGAGTTTTTTGGACTGGACTCTCTGCTGTGAAGTTTCATGAAAGTTCAATGAAATTGCCGCTTTCACCTGATACTCGTTCTGGAGGACTGATTTATTCAATAGAGAGTGAATTTAGAGATAGACTCTCTTTCTATAAGACAAATTTGGTTAAGTGCTTACCCTTAAACTCAAAGACTGGTAAGATTAGATACCCCCTTAAAAAGGAAATGCAAAAATGCTTTCAAAACTTTGAAGTTGAAATTGAAGTTTTAAAACCTTCAATTATTTTTCTGCTTGGGAAACAGGTTTCGGATTTCGTGCTTTCTAGATATATGTTTAAAGAATACCGACTAGATAATAATTTCAAGTATGAATCCTACAGATTGGAAAATGTCGAATTGATCCCTGTTCATCATCCTTCCTATATTCTTGTTTATAAACGTAGATTTATAAAAAATTATATTTCAGGAATCAGTGAACATTTGGAGAGTTTCTATGAATTAAGTGAATCATAATCAATTCTTTTTCAATTACCACTTGATTATACCGACTACTTCACTCCTTCATTTCTTGAATACAGATATAAAGTCGAACGACATATTTTAAGAGAATTCGTAATTTCAGAACCAACAGCGACCACAGCCTTATTCTTATCATAAGATCCTCTGAGCCTACCACCTTTTTGCCTATTGCTTACCAAGTTACCTTTATATCACTTACATCTGCAAGTCCCTCGTCCAAAGGATTTCTTATGTTGGAGTAACTGGTAGTTGCCACATGGGTGTAGATTTCGGTGGTTTTGCTGGAATTATGGCCCAGTATCTTCTGAATGTATCGCAGATCTGTACCGTTCTCTAATAGATGAGTGGCAAATGTGTGCCTTAAAGTATGAGGTTTAACATTTTTTAGTATTCTCATCGGCCTGCTGCCTACTTCTTTAGAGAGATATTTTATTTACTAGAATTAATACTCAATTGTTGTACCTATGTTGTACCCAAAAAAGAAAGACCGCTAAAAAACGGCCTTTCTGTGTAGCGGGGGCAAGACTTGAACTTGCGACCTTCGGGTTATGAGCCTTCACCATTAATATTGTATTAAATCATAACCTTTGAATAGCGAGGCTCTTTAATCTAATTATTGCGTGCAAATTACGTGCAAATATAATGAGGTACTTACAATATAAATTGTAAGTACCTCATTACCAAGCTCCTCAGGTAGGACTTGAACCTACGACTCCCTGATTAACAGTCAGGTGCTCTAACCAACTGAGCTACTGAGGAATTTTAATGTTTATTCGCTCCAAAATCATTCTTTTGAAACGGGAGTGCAATATTACCGCTTCATTAAGATTTTTCCAATATCCATGTTCACATATCATTCAATTATCGCAAATTTTTTTTCAACAAATGATCGTTTATCTTTAAGCCTCAATAACTACAGACTGCTTTATGAATTTCATTATTAAACTGATCCTCTATTCGGTAGCCATACTTATTACTTCCTACCTGTTGTCAGGAGTTCATGTGGATGGATTTTTTGCCGCTTTTATCCTGGCAGGTGTATTGGCATTGTTTAATGTTACGCTTAAACCCTTATTAATCATCCTCACCATCCCATTCACGGTAATTACTTTCGGCTTATTCCTGATTGTGATCAATGCAGTCATCATTCTTCTGGCTGATTCCTTTATTCCCGGGACCCATATCGATGGGTTTTGGTGGGCAGTCCTTTTCAGCTTTATCGTATCAATTTTAAACAGCATTTTTACAGGGTTAACAGAACCAAAAAATAAAAGGGGATATTAGATTGGATTCCTTTAAGAAAACTTAAGATGAGCAATAAAAAATTAATACTCCTGCTGGCAGTTTTTTCAATCCTGACCTCCTGCGACCTCGAAACCACTAAAGTTACTAAGGTCAAATGGCAACTTGGCCCGTTTGTGAAACAGGATGCAGATAACCCGATACTTGGACCCCTTGACTCCACTCTTTTTTTCTGTCCTGTACGACAATCGAATGTCGCCTGGGAAGCGAAGGATGTTTTCAACCCGGCAGCAATTGTTCGCCATGATACGGTTTTCATGCTTTACCGGGCTGAAGATACCATCGGAATCTACAAAGGTACATCACGCCTTGGCCTCGCATGGAGTGTTGATGGTATCAATTTTAACAGGGGGGCTAAACCTGTTTTTTACCCCGATAATGATTCACTGAAAAAATATGAGTGGGAAGGTGGCAATGAAGATCCACGTATAACGCAAATGCCGGAAGGGGGTTATGTAGTTACCTATACTTCTTATGATGGTGAGATTGCCCGCTTAAATATTGCAACCACTCCTGATCTTATTTACTGGGAGAAATATGGACCTGCTTTTCAATCTGAAAAATATATTAACAGTTGGTCCAAATCTGGTTCTATTGTCTCAAAAATGATTGATAATATACCTACAGCCACCAAAATAAATGGGAAATACTGGATGTATTGGGGAGATACAGACATTTTCCTAGCTACTTCTACAGATTTGTATCATTGGGATCCTTTAGAAAATGTGGACGGGTCAATAAAAATAATCCTGCCTAAAAGGGAAAAAATGTTTGATAGCAGGCTAGTAGAACCGGGTCCACCGGCAATTATCACAGAAAATGGAATTCTGTTGATTTATAACGGTATGAACCTGGATGAGGGCGGTGATCCTCAGTTGGCTGCGGGGGTATATTCAGCAGGGCAGGCATTGTTTGATCTTTTGGATCCTGAAAAATTAATCAACCGCAGTGATAATTATTTCATAACCCCTGATAAGGACTATGAAATTACCGGTCAGATAGGCAATGTATGTTTTGTGGAGGGATTAGTACTGTTTAACGACAATTGGTTTCTGTATTACGGAACTGCTGATTCTAAAATAGCAGTGGCGGTAGTGGACAACCGTCATTCTGACCGGTAGGGAAGAATCTACAAGTTACCATTCGACTGCTAATTGTGTATCCTTCACTATTCCTGCAAGTGTCGCATCAGGATCAGCACAAATTCACTCACATTATTATTGATATAAACTCCTAATTTATAATTAGTCATGCAATGACTGCAAGTTGTGGAAAGCTACAATAAAGTGTGGATGGCTTCCCCTTTAGGGGATCAAGGGGTAGGTAGCGATGGCAGTGCATAAAGGCAGGAGGCAGTTATTCAAGAAAAATTATAGTCATGGCATGAAGGCAAGTCGTGCCATGATTCCAGGGCAAGTCATACATTCAATAATTCATAGCAAATAAAATAAGATAAGACCCTACACAAAGTATAATCCCTACCAGAAATGCCGTGTAAGAAACGCTTAACATTCGATACTTCTTATCCAGGATCTGACCAAAATTGTATAAATCTATAATCAGGTTTCTATAAACACTTTGCTTTGATGTAATGATTTCCTCCATTTCCTGGATGTAATCTTTAAGTGGAATATGCCTGAAATTCCCAAAGTAAAGCATACTGTTCGTTTTATAATTTGGTGGACCTTTCCTGAATCGGGGCCTGGCTGCCAAAATTGAAAATATTGCGGAAACAGTGCTTGCGAAAAGAAGGATCATTAATGGTACCGTAACCTGAGATGAATTTAAATAAGGATTGGAGAAACTAGCTCCCGTTATAGCCACTACCAGTGAAATAATGATCGTATTGATACTAATGATCATGTTGGCTTTATTATCAGCAATGGATATCTGATCGATCTGGTTGCGGATGGTAATTCGAAAAAGTGTATCCTTTCCCCTTCCGCTTGTAGCCAGTTTGTTCTTTTTCTTGTCTTTTGTCAAAATATCCATGGTCTTGACGCAATTTATTAGTGTAATGTAAAATGGATAATCCTAATATTCAAATTTTTAATAGTCGCTTCTGACATTCTTATATGTAAATAGCTCAATATTAACTATTTTGGATGATTAATTTTTCAGTGCTATGCTATTCAAATTTATACATTACTTTATACTATTACTTTTTATTACCATTGCGAATATTGTTTCGGGACAATCGTTAAAAGTATCTGTTCCGAGCAGTCCACCTCTGATTTTTATGAAAGAGGGTGCTCCGGCAGGTTTGTTTACAGATGTTCTAAGTGAGGTTGCAAAAGATCAAAGCTGGAATCTCAGATACGAATCAGTCCGGTTTGATCAAGGACTTAATCAACTCAGAAGTGCCTCCATCGATATTTTACCAAATATTGCAATTACCCCCGAAAGAGAGGAATACAGTAGATTCAATACAATTTCACTTTTCACTACCTGGGGCCAGATTTTTACTAAAGATGAAAATATTGAAACATTTCCCGACCTTGAGGGATTAAAAATCGGATATCTTGACAATGATTATTTTGTCACGAATAAAGAAAGTGGATTCATTAAACAGGTTGAAGAATATAACATCAACGTGGATCTCATCCCCTTCAATAGCTATGATGAAATTACTAATTATCTTAAAGATGACATGCTTGATGCCGGGGTTTTTAACCGCACATACGGCTTTAGCAAATTTATTATAAGTAAATGGGATTTGTTTGAAGAAGTGCATGCTGCTCCGATCATTTTTGCACCTACAAACCTGTACTATGCATTCCCAAAAGACGAAAAATATGATCCGATTATCAAGGCAATAGATAATGCCATTCTTTCCTATAGAAAAGATAAAACCTCTGTCTATTACACTTCAATACGAAACAATTTACTAACAGAACCCAAAAAATATATTCCTGGCTGGATATGGTTGGTCATTGTGACCCTGGGAATGGGAACATCATTATTCTTTGTGTTCAATCGAATGTTGAGTGTAAAAGTAAGCCGCCGTACCCTGCAGGTTCAAAAAACAAAACAACATTTAGAAAACAGTAACAAGAAACTCAGCCTTGCTTTGAATGCTGTAAGGGAGGGCATTTGGGAATGGGAAATCCAAAATGACATCATTGGCATTGACGAACATTCCTACAATGTGCTGGGTTATAGTAGATCCGGATCAAATACAAGTTTTCAAGATCTACTTGAGATTATTTATCCCGAAGACCGTGCCAAGTGGAAGAAATCTTTTGACGTGCATTTTTCTGATAACTCAGAGTTCCACGAAGTGGAATTTCGGGCATACAATAGTGAAAAGGAGCTACGATGGTATGAAATTCATGGTCATGTTACAGAAGGGGATGCTGAAGGAAAACCATTGAAGTACCTGGGGACATTCAGGGATATTACGCATCGAAAAGAAACTGAAAGGGAACGCGAGTTATTAATCGACGCCCTTACAGGTAGAAACAATGCCCTAAACTGCCTTTTCGAATTGTCACAATTAATAAACGACCCTGCAAAATCGGATCATGATGTTATCCGGGACACAACTTCATTGATAAATAACATATTGAAGTATAAAAAATATGCCGTTACACGTATTACTTATCTATCAAAGGAATTCAAATCAGAAAATTATAAAGAACCGGTTATTAAATTGGAGGTTCCAATCGAAATGAATGAAAACATAGTCGGATCAATTGAAGTGGGTTATATTGTCAAAGAAACTGAAGATGGAATTGAAATAAATATATCAGATGATGCCAGGCAGTTTTTAGAATCAATCGCAGGCCAGTTAAATATCATGACTGCAAACCATGACCTGGAAGAAAAACTTGAAGGTTCCGAATCAAAGGAACGTGAAAAAATATCGAAAGAACTCCATGATGGTGTTCAACAAACATTATCCGCTGCCGTCCTGAATCTCAACTTTGTGCTGGATACCCTCAAAAAGGAGACGGGAAAATCAAATATATTAACTAAAATGAATGCCGGGATTGAGAACGTAAATAATTCTATAGGTGATATACGTAACCTGGCACACGAGCTCGACATTAATTTTGTACCTGCTGTAGATAAACTAGTTCATAATCTCAGCGAAGTTTCTAACATTGAATTAAATTTCATGACGAATCTGAAGGAAGAAAGATTAAGTACTAAACTTGAAAAAACTTTGTTTCGGATTGTTCAGGAGGCATTAAACAACATTTTGAAACATGCCAATGCAACAAAAGCAACAATTCAATTGATGAAATATCCGGATATGGTTATATTGACTATTGAAGATGATGGGAATGGGTTTGATACTCAGTTAGTAAGAAGTAAATTTGGTTTAAACAGTATTAAAAGCAGGACCAGCCTCGTAAACGGAACATCAAGTATTGACAGTAAACAAGGGGCAGGTACAACCATCACAGTTGAGATACCTTTATAAACACTGAGCTATGGCAACAAAATTACTTATCGTTGATGATCACCGCCTGATCCGGCAGGGTATTGCCCAGTTTCTTGAAAATGATGAAAAATACGTTATTTCCGGTGAGGCTGCTGACGGACTTGATTCTCTTGAGTTCTTAGAAAATAACTCTGTAGATCTAATCCTTGCCGATATAAGTATGCCCCATATGGACGGGATTGAACTTACGAAGGAAGTAACTAAAAGATATCCTGATGTTAAGGTGGTTGCAATTACCATAATGAACGATAATATTCATATTAAAAAGATGCTGAATGCAGGTGCAAAAGGATATGTTCTTAAAAATTGTTCAGAATCTGAGTTGAAAAAAGCAATCGATACCGTTATGGCAGGCGATACATATTACAGCCCACAGGTTACCGAAACGGTAATGAGTTCGATGAATAAAAAGTCGAGGCATGATAACATGAAACTTACTACACGCGAAAAAGAAGTACTCGAACTAATAGTAAAAGAGCATTCGAACCAGGAAATTGCAGATAAATTATTCATAGGTTTACGCACTGTAGATGCCCATAAAAGGAACCTTCTCGAAAAATCCGGTGCAAAAAACATTGCGGGACTGGTTGTTTATGCCATTAATAACAATCTTGTTTCGGATATATGAAGTTTATTTTATACATTGTCACGATTATCTTAATGGATAATTAAAATAAGGGTTGAACTGCATTAGTTTATTTATTAGCTTTGCACCCGTTTACCAATTACTTGTAAATACATTATGTAAGCTACCTAAGAAATAAAATAGGTATTTTACCCATGTTTGGCGATTAGAGGCACAATAAATTTGTAAAAATCAACTTGCCGACATGTAAAGAATAGTATATGAGACAACTAAAAATAACACAAAACATTACGAACCGGGAAAGTGCTTCATTGGAAAAGTACTTTCAGGATGTGAACAAAGTTGAAATGATTACTCCTGAAGAGGAGGTTGAATTAGCAAAGAGGATCCAGGATGGAGACCATCTGGCGCTTGAAAAATTAGTGAAAGCGAACTTAAGATTCGTTGTTTCCGTAGCCAAGCAGTACCAGAACAGGAGTCTTACCCTGAATGACCTCATTAATGAAGGAAATCTTGGGTTAATTAAAGCTGCCCAAAAATTCGACCATACACGTGGGTTTAAATTTATTTCCTACGCGGTTTGGTGGATTCGTCAGTCTATCATGCAAGCATTGGCCGAACATTCAAGAATGGTGCGTCTTCCCCTGAACAGGGTAGGCACACTTAGCAAAGTGAAAAGAGCTGAATCAGATCTTGAGCAGAACCTTGAACGTATGCCAACCGAGCACGAATTGGCTGAGTTTTTAGATATGGCTGAAGATGAGGTTAAAAACACATTGAATTCCAACGCAAAGCAAATGTCTGTTGATGCTCCTTTTAATGAAGGGGAATCAAACTCATTGCTTGATGTATTGCGGGATCCAAACCTCGAAGAAACAGATAAGCAAGTAACATATTACGATTCCCTGAGCATCGAAACTGAGCGGTCTTTGTCTCAATTGAAGCATAAAGACATGCAGGTAATCAAGATGTTTTACGGAATTGGTTATGATTCACCAATGTCCCTCGAGAAAATCGGGGAAGAACTTGGTCTTACTCGTGAAAGAGTTCGCCAGATAAAAGAAAAAGCGCTTCGTCAATTGCGACACACTGCAAAACAAAGTCAACTTTCTGAATATTTGGGATAACTAACATATTTGATCAGTTTAAAAAAGCGCTTCTTTTCAGAAGCGTTTTTTTATGTCGTAGGAGCTAACAATAGGCAAATTACCTATTTTTTCAATTAGGTAATTCCAACACACCACTACTTCAGTTTCGTAGTACTTTTGAATATATAAATTTTGAAAATGAAGGCAGAGGGGAAAGCAATGAAGGGAATCGAAGCAATCTGGAATGAAATTGATAACAATATTCAGCATCCGGTTATACTTATAAATAAGGACTCAACCATTATTAATATCAACAATTGTTTCGGAGTAATGTTCGGGTATTCTCAAAAAGATGTTTTGAATAAATCACTACTAGACATTACTGATCCAAAAGACCGAATCCATGAAGCGAACAATTTCATTGATACCTTTTATGGTAAAAAGAAAAAAAGCGCGTTAGTAAAGAGGCTCCTCAAAAAGGGCAATGGTTCAATTCAGGTCCACCAATATACTTTCCCGATTGATGACGAATATTATAAAACCCAGTTTGCAATCATTTACCTGATACCGCTTACGATTAAAAATCCAAAAGACCTTGAAAAATTTATCCCATTGATAAACAAACTGAAATCCGCCACCAGTTTTTCTGACCTGAAAGAATTTGGTTATTAAGCAATCCAGCTGGATACTTCTTCCTTTGTTGGATTTTTTACATCATTCAATTTCATCTTCTTGCGCATTCCACACACATCATTGAATAATTTATTTGGTGTTGCTTCATGTATTTGATCAATGGTTCGAAAGCCAAGTTTTTGCAATATTGGGATCAGCTCTTCGCGAACTCCAAGCTCCATGTAATCTGACTTCGCAGCATCCACCACTCTTTTTTCAGGCTTCATTTGTGGAAAAAATAAAACATCCTGAATGGAAGGTGAATTTGTCATGATCATTGCAAGCCGGTCGATACCAACACCAAGCCCTGCAGTGGGTGGCATTCCATACTCGATTGCCCTTAGAAAATCCTCGTCCAGGGTCATGGCTTCCTCATCCCCTCGTTTTCCAAGCTCAAGTTGCTCTTCAAATCGATTTCGCTGATCAATAGGATCGTTTAATTCCGAAAACGCATTACAAATTTCTTTACCGTTTACAATGGCTTCGAATCTTTCTGCCAGTCCTTCTTTTGTACGATGCTTTTTAGACAACGGTGACATTTCCACGGGGTAGTCAGTAATATAAGTTGGCTGAATGAGGTTAGGTTCACATTTCTCACCAAAAATCTCATCGATCAGTTTCCCTTTTCCCATGGTTTCATCGATCGGTACCTGTAATTTGTTAGCAGTCTCTTTAAGTGCTGTTTCATCCATTTCACTTATATCGATCCCGGTAAAATGTTCGATGGCTTCAAACATGGTATATCGCTTCCAGGGGCGCTTGAAATCTATCTGATGCTCCCCAACCTGTACTTTGGTTGTTCCATGAAGGTCCAATGCCACTTTTTCAATCATTTCTTCCACCATGTCCATCATCCAGTTGTAATCCTTATAGGCAACATACAACTCCACCATGGTGAATTCGGGATTGTGAAACCTCGACATCCCTTCATTCCTGAAGTCTTTTGAAAACTCATATACCCCATCATAACCACCCACGATGAGTCTTTTGAGATATAATTCGTTGGCAATCCGCAAATAAAGTGTCATATCAAGGGTATTGTGGTGCGTTTTGAATGGCCGGGCAGCTGCGCCACCGTACAATGGCTGAAGAACGGGTGTTTCCACCTCCAGGTAACCTTTGGCATCCAGAAACCGGCGCATGGAGTTCACCAGCTTGCTTCGTTGTTTGAATGTTTCGCGCACCTGGGGGTTTACAATCAGGTCCACGTACCGCTGGCGGTATTTCATCTCTGAATCACTGAATGCATCATGCACAATTTTATTTCCTTCATCATCTGTACTCTCTTTGACAATAGGGAGCGGTTTAAGTGATTTTGAAAGTAATTTCAATTTCTCTACATGAATGGAAATTTCCCCTGTCTGGGTTACAAAAACATACCCTTTCACGCCGATGATATCTCCAATATCGAGCAACCGCTTAAATACGGTATTGTACATTGTTTTATCCTCGCCCGGGCAGACGTCATCCCGTCGCAGATATACCTGGATACGACCCGAATCATCCTGGATCTCAGCAAACGAGGCCGATCCCATAATTCGTCGACTCATAATTCTGCCTGCCAGCGATACTTCTTTAAACTGATCGGCATTAGAATCATTAAACCCTGATTTTATATCAGATGCTTTATGGGTAATATTATACAAAGCAGCAGGATAGGGTTCAATCCCCAGCTTTTCCAGCTCTTCTTTTGCATTTCTTCGTACAATTTCCTGTTCGCTCAGATGTGCCATTCGATGATAGAATTTTGGAGTGCAAAGATAGTTATGTAGAAATGTATTACAACATGACTTTTGTGCTTCTTCAACTATCAGGTTGTTAAATTTTATTAATATCGGAATTTATTACCTTCCGGCTTTAGCTGAAGGTTTTGAAAAACAAAACAAAATCTGGCTTTAGCCACATACATGCAACCAGGATGCTGCATTCTCGATAGAAAATAAGTATCGAATTGACTTCTGGAAGAATCTATTCTTTAAGGCTTCACGGTATTACCCTTTTCTTCGTGCAACCTCCGTTTTAATCAGTAACAATTCCCTTGTACTCTGCCCGGCTACGGAGGTGTTTTCTTCAGCCCTCCGAATGAGATAGGGCATCACACGCTTTACCGGCCCGTAGGGTACATATTTACCAATATTGTAACCATTTTCGGCCAGGTTAAAGGAGATATTGTCGCTCATTCCAAACAATTGAGCAAAAAAGAACCTGGTATCATTTCTTTCAAGTCCTTTCTGTTCCATCAATTCAGTCAGGTAATAATTGCTGTACTCATTATGGGAACAATTGGCTACAGCTACAATATCACAATTTTCAACACATACTTTCAATCCCTCATTGTATGAGGTGTCGGTAGCATCTTTATCAACACAGATGGGATCAGGATAGCCCTTTTCTTCTGCACGTTCTCTTTCTTTCTCCATGTAGGCGCCCCTGACCAGTTTCGCCCCAAAAAAATATCCTTTCTCCCGGGCTTTATCAATCGCCTTTATCAGGTTTTCAAGCCCATCTTTACGATACATCTGAAAGGTGTTGTAAACAATAGCTTCTTTTACATTATATTTTGCCATGTCATCGTACGAAACCCTGTCGATTACATCCTGGTACCACGAATCCTCGGAATCAATAAAAATTGGGACATGATGGTTAAAGGCCGCTTTACTCAACCTGTTCATCCGTGCTATCCCCCGATCATATAATCCCTGCTCTTCCTCAGATAATCCTTGGCCCAGCTGTACCTTTTCAAAAATATCAACAGGAGCAATACCGGAAACCTTATACACAGCAAATGGAATATTGTTATGTTTTTCAGCATTTTCGATTGTCCTTAGTACCTCTTCGGTAACTTCATCAAAGTTCTTCTCATCGTTACTGCCTTCCACTGAATAATCCAGTACTGTTTGCACATTAAATTTTGCGAGGGTTTTAATGGTACTTTCACTCTCCGAAATAGTTTCCCCACCACAAAAATGATCAAACACGGTCGCTTTAATGGCGGGTTTGATTGGAAAAAGGCGTGCGAGAGTCGTCATGATCTTTGACATGGCCGGATTTTTTACAATTGTAAAGAGCCATTGCGCCTTTTTCAACCTCCAGTCTGACTTAGATTTAAATGCTACTTCCGTGTTATTAAATTCCTCAATCGTAAACTTTTCCATAACCCTGATATGTGGGCAAATATATAAAACAGGGCATTGTTTTAGGTTGTTACGGATATAAATTTAAACTTTGTTTTTGCATTATTTACATGGAAAATAATTCATTTTCAGACATACAATTTAAAGCGTTTTCAGAGTCTCCCCTCATAATCGCCGGACCTTGCAGTGCAGAATCGGAGGAGCAACTATACCGAACAACAAAGGAGCTGAAAAAAGCAGGGATCCGGATAATCAGGGCAGGTGTATGGAAGCCACGAACGCGTCCGGGAAATTTTGAAGGTGCCGGTACCGATGCTTTGAAATGGATTCAGAATATTAAAGCCGAATTAGGTGTAATGTTTGCCACGGAGGTAGCAACGGCTGATCATGTTGAAAAAGCTTTGAAAAGTGGCATTGATATACTCTGGATCGGGGCTCGCACCACGGCCAACCCATTTGCAATACAGGAAGTTGCCAATGCTTTGGAGGGTGTTGAAAAACCTGTAATGGTGAAAAATCCACTTCATCCCGACATCTCTTTATGGTTGGGTGCATTGGAACGAATAAGTAAATCAGGAATAACAAATCTTGCAGCAGTACACAGGGGATTTGCATCTTTTCAAAAATCAGTATTTCGAAATCCACCTACGTGGCATATTGCGATTGAGTTGAAAAGTAAGGCCCCTGAACTACCTATGATTTGTGATCCCAGCCATATCGCCGGAAACAGAGAAATGATTGCTGATATCTGCCAGAAAGCACTGGATCTGGGATACAATGGCCTGATGATTGAATCACACATTCAACCCGAAAAG
>CAZONK010000083.1:0-13666 GCA_964581095.1 uncultured Roseivirgaceae bacterium | reverse complement strand
GTTTTTAAAAATGGAATCTGTCCTGTTTTAAACGAAAATAAATGGGGAATGATAAGTTTAGATGGAGAGATCGTAGTTGAAATGAATTTCGATGACCTTTATCAAATAAATAATGGATTATGGGTTACTATGAAAAACAACCAATTCGGCCTTCTTGACCCATCAGGTAAAACCATTCTTTTACCCCGATATGAATCAGTTCGACCCATTGATGGTGGATTAATAATCGTGAAGAGAAAAGGGCTCTATGGTGTGGCTGACCATGATGGAGTGATGGTTGTAGGTTTCATGTATAACCGGTTGGATTATGATGAACACCGGGACCTTTTCATCTCTATGAAGTCAGGGAAATGGGAAAAACTTTGATTGAAACAAAAAAAGGGTGCAGGATACATTTTAATTCCCACACCCCTCAATTTTCAATTTAGTTCAGTTATTTTTTCTTTTTGGTGGATCCTGACCCCGCAATGGAATCACGCATATCGGTATCGGATTCAATATTTTTCATTTTAAGATAGTCAAAGATCCCAAGATTTCCTTGTCGGAATGCCTCTGCCATTGCTTTGGGTATATCTGCTTCTGCCAATATTACCTTGGCCCTCGCTTCTTGTGATTTTGCTTTCATTTCCTGCTCTTCAGCAACGGCCATCGCCCTTCTTTCTTCAGCCCTGGCTTCTGCAACTTTAAGGTCGGCTTGTGCCTGATCAATCTGAAGTTTCGCACCAATATTTACTCCAACGTCTACATCTGCTATATCAATGGATAGAATTTCAAATGCAGTACCGGCATCCAGTCCCCTGGCCAATACAAGCTGTGATATCTTATCAGGGTTCTCCAATACTTCTTTATGGGTATTTGCCGAACCAATGGAGGTTACAATACCCTCGCCAACACGGGCAAGAATTGTATCTTCCCCTGCACCCCCTACAAGTTGCTGGATGTTGGCGCGTACAGTTACCCTGGCAATAGCGATCAGTTGAATACCATCAGCTGCTACAGCTGCTACTTTTGGTGTTGTTATTACTTTTGGATTTACTGAAATCTGAACGGCTTCAAACACCTCCCGGCCCGCCAGGTCAATAGCGGCCGCCTGCTTAAAACTTAAGGCAATGTTGGCTTTATCTGCTGAAATCATAGCCCTGATTACAGTAGGAACATTCCCTCCCGCTAAATAGTGAGTCTCCAAATCTGTAACAGTAATATCAAGTCCTGCTTTAGTGGAAGTAATAATTGAATTCACAATAATACTTGGGGGAACTTTCCTGATGCGCATTGCTACCAGTTCGAGTAACCCAACACGTACACCAGAAAATATCGCTGTAATCCATAAGTTGACAGGTACAAAATACAGGAAAATGAAAAACAGGATAATCGCACCGAATACGATCAATAACAACGGTAATGAGCTCATAATTAAATCTGATTAAATGTTTTTAAAGAAATTAAATGACTTACTTTTTTTGGAACATCCAAGATAGCAATTATCTAGCATAAGGTTCCACAAAAACTTTATTATCCTTAACTCTGACAATCTGAATTTTCTCACCGGTTTTTACATAATTACCCTGTGAACTTACTTCATATACTTTGGTATCAAACTCAGCATTACCCATTGGCCTCAATGCACTTAAGGCTTTGCCTACCTGACCAACTTCCAGATTAACAGGAAATTCTTCATTGAACTTAGCTCTGATCACCCGCTTCAGTGCTAATTTCTCCCATGCCCCGCTTCGCAAGGCATAAATGATGATGCCAAACCCAGCAACTGATGAAACTGTTAATACAATCCACCCTGTGTTGGTACCAAAATAATCAAAGCTGAGATACACCCCCGCAACCAAAAAACCCAGACCAAGTAATCCAATAATTGTGGTTCCGGGTATGAATATCAGCTCTACCATAATCAAAATAAATGCCACACCTATCAACAGAATTATGGATAACCACTCAAGCATAATAAGTTATTTTTGTTTGTTATTCTAAACTACAACATTTCCTTGATTAAAGGGATATTAATAGGCACGAGCAAATATAACCCGACGGGAAGAGGGCTTCCCTGAATAAATGCATTTTCCTTCTTCAACCGGCGCATCCAAAGGAATGCATCGTATTGTTGCCTTCGTTTCATTTTTTATCCGCTCTTCCGTTTCTGTGGTGCCGTCCCAATGAGCCAGCACAAAACCGCCGGTATCATCCAAAATGCTTTTAAATTCGTCATAACTATCCGCATTTGAAGTATGTGCTTCTCGAAAATCCGATGCTTTGTTATAGATGTTTTCCTGTATTTCCTCAAGTAAAGTTTCTACAGTGTTTCCTATGGTATCTATAGAAACCACCGACTTTTCAAGAGTGTCTCTGCGAACCATTTCAAAGGTATTGTTTTCCAAATCCCTTGGTCCGATCGCTAATCGTACAGGAACTCCTTTTAGCTCATATTCCGCAAATTTCCATCCGGGTTTTTGGGTATCCCTGTCGTCGAATTTAATAACAATTTCTTTGGAAAATTGCTTCAGTATTTCATCAACTTTTCCCCTTATTTCTTCCAACTCCTCCGGCTTTCGATAAATGGGAATTATAACCACATGTATGGGCGCAAGCTTTGGAGGTAATACTAATCCATTGTCATCAGAATGGGCCATGATAAGGGCACCCATAAGCCTGGTACTTGTTCCCCATGAAGTTCCCCATACATATTCGAGTTTCCCGCTTTTATCAGCAAACTGTACATCAAACGCTTTTGCAAATTTCTGTCCCAGAAAGTGCGAAGTACCCGATTGCAAAGCTTTACCATCCTGCATTAAGGCTTCAATACTATAGGTATCTACCGCGCCTGCAAACCTTTCGCTTTCGGTTTTGACCCCTTTCACAACCGGTACCGCCATATACTCTTCTGCAAACCGGGCATATACATTTAGCATCTGAATCGTTTCATCGATTGCCTCTTGCTTTGTTGCATGTGCAGTATGCCCTTCCTGCCAGAGAAATTCGGTGGTTCTTAAAAATAACCGGGTACGCAGTTCCCATCTTACAACATTAACCCACTGGTTTAAAAGTAAAGGAAGGTCACGATACGATTGTATCCATTTTTTATAAGTACTCCATATAATTGTTTCTGATGTGGGCCTGATTATAAGCTCCTCTTCAAGTTTAGCATCAGGGTCAACAACAACCCCTTTCCCATTTTCATCATTTTTGAGCCGATAGTGTGTTACAACTGCACATTCCTTGGCAAAACCTTCCACATGATCAGCCTCTTTGCTCAGAAAAGATTTTGGAATAAATATCGGAAAATACACATTGGAATGGCCCGTTTCTTTAAACATACCATCAATTGCAGCCTGCATTTTTTCCCAAATAGCATACCCGTAAGGTTTAATAATCATACAACCCCTTACAGGTGAATTTTCGGCAAGATCAGCTCGTTTGACCAGTTCGTTGTACCAGGCCGAGTAATCCTCACTTCGCTTTGTTATCCCTTTTGCCATTTTTTTGGTATAATATTTGCATTACTATTTATGAAAAATTTTAATCGACAAATATAGTATTCTGTGTCCTTAATGGATCGGTAACGTGCGTAAAATCGCATTATTTAGTAAATTTGTATAGATCAGTAATTTTTGGAAAGATGAATAAATTAATATCGGGATTTTCAGGCTTGTTTATCACATTAATAATTCTTTCTTCATGCAGCAAAAACAATGTTGCTCAAAAGAGTGAATGGGATGATATGTATTTTTCTTCAGTTGACCGGGAGAACCTTGCTGCATCAAATAAAGAATTTTATGACCAAAATTTTAACGAAACCTACCAGGAGCCTCTCAATTCTGATCAGGCATCGGAATATTCAGATGTGAATTATTCATCCAAAACGGTCAACCCCGAATATATTGCAAAATACACGAGCAATAGCCCTGAAGATTCTGATCCCGAGGTATCTACAGAATATTTTGATGAGAATTACAATAAATCGGATGAGTCAGAAGAGATTATCCCTCAACGATACTCAAGTTACTCGGGATCCAATGCAGGTGGATTCGGGATTTATCCATCCTTTGCTTTTGGATACGGATCAGGATTTGGTTACAATCCTTATTACAGCCCTTTCGGATTCAATGAGCCGTTTGGATACTCTCCTTACTATGGATATCCTTACAGCTCATACGGTAGCAGGCTGAGTTTAAGCTTGCAATTTGGATATGGCAGCAGTTTTTATAACCCTTACTCGAGCTTTTATTCGCCCTGGGGTCGATATCCATCCGCCTTTGGTTATGGCTATGGCATTCCCCAGGGATACGGCTACTGTCCACCAGCTTACGGCGGTGCGTATTCAGCAGGGTCGACTTACTATTACACTCGAAATGATGTAACAACCAACACGTACAGAAATGTAGCTTCTGTCAGAAATGTTACAAGGGGACCCAGGAGTTCTAGAGGAAGTGTAAGTTCGCACAGAAATGATTATCGATCCGGTGACAATGATTTACGGTTTATTCCCGATGGTAAAAGTACCATTGTTTCCAACGCACAATCTACTTCCGGAAGGACTCAAAATAACTATTATAAAAGGACAAGTTCGCGCAATACTACAGACCAAAATACACGTGGATATCAAAAAACCGGACGGTCATACAATGACTCAGGAACCCGTTCAAGAACATCCGGTATATCTTCTTCCAACTACTCACGAAATTCAGGATCAAGTTATAAAACTGGTAGTTCCAGAGGAAGTATATTCAGGGCATTAACCGGATCGGGCGGATCAAATACACGTTCAGGTAATGGAAGGAGTTCATTTTATTCAAACCCTTCAAGATCATCCGGAAGTAGCTACAGGTCTTCATCAGGAAGCTCAGGCAGAAGTTTTTCCAGCGGATCGTCACGCTCTTCTTCAGGGTCTTCACGAAGTTCATCTTCAGGTGCATCACGGGGCAGCAGTTCCGGCTCCAAAAGAGGTAACTAAAAAGGAAACAAAAGATTCATGCATCCTACATTTAAAAGGCTTATTCTATTAAGCATTGGATTGTATTGCATTTCGGGTTCAGTTTCAGGGCAGGACATTCAACCTTTCGGATACTATCTTGATGCCCTTCGGTTCTCTCAAACCTCACATGGCGGTACAACCCGGATACAGAGTATGGGAGGTATACAGATTGCTCTTGGAGGTGATTTAAGTTCAGCACTTTCCAATCCTGCCGGGTTGGGTTTGTACACACGATCAGATGCCAGCATAACACCCGTTTTGGCACTTAACAATAATTCTTCAAATTACCTGGATAATAATAGCAATACGTCACTAACCAGGTTTTCGATAAACCAGGCGGGGGTTGCTTTACAGGCTGATTCTGAAAATAATGGAAGCTTCCTAGGAGGAACATTTGCAATAACACTTACACGTATTAATGACTTCAATAACGTTTATTCTTTGAGTGGTGTCAATCAAAATACTTCAATGATAGATGCTTTTCTCGCACAGGCAAATGGAGCCACAACCGAACAGTTTTCAGGTAATGATGTTATAAGTCTGTCCTATTTCAATTATTTAATCGGTCCGGAAAGTGTTCTTATTCCTCCAGGTCCGGATGAGGTTTATTTTACCGATGTTACCGGCATTCCAAATCAGGAAGAACATGTGAATACAAGTGGGAGACAAAATCAATGGAGTATTTCGTATGGAGGTAATGTAAGTGATAAATTTTATTTCGGATTGGGCCTTGGTATTGTATCCCTAGATTATAAATCTCAAAGAATTTACCAAGAATCTTTCGATGTTGACCCTCTTAATGAATTTGTGTTGACTGAAAACCTTGCAATTAATGGAACGGGTGTCAATGCAACATTTGGCATTATATATCGACCTGTGCCTTCCTTTAAAATTGGGGTGTCATTGATTACTCCCACAATTTATAGTTTAGAGGACACCTATGACGCAACAATGGAAGCAAATTGGAATAATTTTTTATATGAAGACGCAATTGACGGAGATGTTCTTCTCAACAATGAGTATGCTGAAACTGATATCCTGGTATCCAACTATAACCTGACAACTCCTATGAAGCTGAATGGAGGTATTGCTTATTTCTTTGGTAAACATGGATTTATTGGTGCAGATATAGAGTATGTGGACCATAAAAAAACGAAACTGTCCACTGACGAGTTTTCAATGGACGATGATAACGTTGCAATCCAAAACCTTGCAAACTCATCTCTGAACTTTAAACTGGGAGGTGAATACAGAATTAACAGTATTTACCTGCGAGGTGGATTTGCCAACAAACAAAAAGCAATTGAATCCCAGGAGGCATTTTATAATGGTGGCCGGTCTTATTCTGGTGGCGCAGGATGGCGTAGCCAGTCATTCTATATTGATCTTGGTATTATCTACAATACTTTTGACCAGCAATATGCTCCTTACTTTTTAGATGACGATACTCCCATAGCAGACATCAATAATTCCAAAACAACGATAATGCTTACTTTTGGTGCAAACTTTTAATTTCTGGATTGGTTTTCCAGATTGATTAGGGCGGTAATCAGGCCATCAGCTGTGAGATTGTCCGATTCCAGTGTCACATCAGATCTGTCATAGAATTCTGACCTGGAAGCAAGTAAAGAAGTTATTGTTTGAAACAAATCCGGTACTCCTTTAAAAAGTGGCCTTTTATCAGGTTCGTTTCGAAGTCTATTGACCAATTCTCCAGGACCAACTTTTAAGTAAACAGTATTTCCCGAAGCATTCATCAATTCCAAATTTGAAGCAAAGCAGGGTGTGCCCCCGCCTGTAGCCATAATAAATCTATCATAGTAATTTGAGCAAAAATCGTAGAGAACAATTTGTTCAATTTCCCTAAAGTAATCTTCTCCGTTTTTATTGAATATATCATTGATTGGCATTCCCTCTTTTTCCTCAATAATGTTATCAAGGTCATAATAGGGAAGATCAATTTTGCGAGACAACTGCTTCCCCAAATTTGATTTTCCACAGCCTGGCATGCCAATCAAAAATATGCGCATGTATTAAAATAGCTTGTTTACAACATCAGGATCAGGAATATCATTGAAATGCCATTTACCCTTTACCGTACCATTTTCCAACACCATTATTCCAGGATTTGACCGAATCATGGCTTTCAAAACAGTACCATCAGAGAAAAAATAAGGTATAGCCAACTGGTATTCATGACGAAAGGGCTCAATTACTGTTGGATCCGATGAAGTTAGAATAAGCGATTCAATATCAGGGCTCATCCCATTCAGTAATTTCGAAATCTTATCCATTGATTGGGTATCCGCGGTATTGGCATTTACCATTATCAGAAACAACTTTTTACCTTCAAAGGATTGTTGGGTAAAATCACCGAGGTCAGGATTCCAAACATTATAATCGGTGATTTTTGGAATCGTCTTATCCTCATTTATTACTTCGTAACTCACAAGTTCATACCCATCTTTTTCAAGTAAGTATCTTAAACTTATTACTGTTTCACCATCTTTTGAAAATGTGTATTCAAAGATTGGCTGCTCTTCAGGAATCATGTTGGCCGGAATACTATCCCCAATTTTATAAGGCCTGAAATCTATATATGGGAGGTGTTTTATAGCATAAATACCAGCAACAAGACATATTACAGATACTGCGATTGCTACAACACTCCCGGCCTTATCGCTGATTAAAGGTTTGTAATCTTTTCGATACCAGAACAAATGCAAAATTAAGAAAACAAGAATGACATCCTTTGTAAACGATTGCCAGGGAGTGAGAGGAATGGCGTCACCAAAGCAACCGCAATCGGTAACCCTATTGAAGTAAGCGCTGTAAAAAGTAAGAAATGTAAAAAACGTGATTAACCCCAGCAGAGTTCTTGTTGTTAATTCCATTTTATAATTTAACAGAACAGCAACACCAAGCACAACTTCAAGAATGATCAAAAACAAACCAATCTCCATCGCATAGGGTACTAACAAGTGGAAAAATTCTGTGAAATCATTTGAGAAAACCTCAAAATACTCTTCCAACTTGATTTCGGTACCAACAGGGTCATTCAATTTAATCAATCCGGAAAAAATAAATAGTCCTCCGGTTAACACACGAATTGTATTATCAAGGATTTTTTTATAATTCATCACTAAGTTTTATCAATGAAAATACAGAATAATTTATCATATCCTGGTAATTGGCTTTAACCCCTTCGGATACAATTGTTTGCCCCTCATTTTTTTCTATCTTTTTTACCCGTAGCAATTTCATAAGAATAATATCAGTAATTGACGACAAACGCATATCTCTCCATGCCTCGTCATAATCATGATTTTTTGCATCAAGTAATTCTTGTGTATCTCTTGCATTTGCATCATATAATGGTTCCAGTTCATCAAATGCAATCTCCATATTCTTATTTTTTTTTCTATCAAGATCAATCTGGATCATTGCAATAAGGCAATAATTGATGATACCAATAAACTCTCCCCTAATGTCATCATTAACTTTCTGAACGCCGCCCTTTTCTTCGATACTGCGAATACGTTGTGCTTTAATAAAAATCTGGTCAGTAATGGATGGAAGGCGTAATATTCTCCACGAAGTGCCATAATCTTTCGTCTTCTTTTCAAACAATGATTTGCACTCTCTAATAATTGTCTGATACTGTTCTGCCGTGTTACCCTTCAATTGTTTCTAATTATATAAATTTGAGCTGTTTCTACAATACTTTGAATGGTGAAAGATAGAGCATTTTCAAATAAAAACACACTCAACATCCGGGGAAAAATTATGGACCTTACCCAACCAAAAGTGATGGGTATCCTTAATATTACACCCGACTCTTTTTATGCCGGCAGTCGGGTAAATTCAACGGATGATGCTTTACAACTAGCGGTTAAAATGCTTGAAGAAGGGGCAGATATGATTGATATTGGCGGGTATTCTTCACGCCCGCGAGCCAATAACGTAAGTGAAAGTGAAGAAATTGACCGAACCTGCGAGACAATTTCTACAATAATCCGGGAATTTCCTGATGCAATAATTTCAATTGATACTTTCCGTTCTTCCGTTGCAAAAAGGGCTGTGGAAGCAGGTGCCGGAGTGATTAATGACATATCTGGAGGAGATTTGGATAAAAGAATGTTTGACACCGTAGCTGACCTGAATGTACCCTATATTTTGATGCACATGCGCGGGAACCCGCAGACAATGCAAAAGTTAACAAAATATGAAAACCTGATTGACCAAATAGTGGATGACTTACAAAAGAAGGTTAATAAACTACATTCCCGTGGAGTAAATGATGTAATCGTTGATCCGGGATTTGGCTTTGCAAAAACAGTGAATCAAAATTATGAATTACTGAAAAATTTAGATTATTTTAAGGTTTTGGAACTTCCTGTGTTGGTGGGTGTTTCGCGAAAATCCTTTATTTATAAGACTTTGGGTTGCCAGTCTGAAGATGCCCTAAACGGTTCTACAGTACTACATACACTTGCTATTCTAAATGGGGCACAAATTTTGCGGGTCCATGATGTAAAAGAGGCGGTAGAAGTTGTTAAATTAGTAACAAAATATAATATTTCAGATTTGGAGAATTGATACTTTTATTCAAAATAGGGTTTCTTGAAGTTAGTTGGATCGATATCCTTGACATCTTCTTGGTTGCCGGTCTTTTATATCAGCTCTATAAACTTATGCGCGGAAGCGTTGCAATCCGTATATTTCTTGGTTTCCTCTCACTTTATCTTATTTATCTGGTAGTAACTGCTACACAGATGGAACTTCTATCAACGATTTTGGGCCAGTTTATGGGAGTTGGGGTTCTGGCAATCTTTATATTATTCCAACAGGAAATAAGAAAGTTTCTATTGATGATCGGTAAATCTGCACCGTTTAGTACTGATGGTATTTTTTCCGGTTTCTTTTCCAAAGGGAAAAATGCATTTGACACTATAAACATTACCGCAATAGTCGAAGCCAGCAAAGCACTTGGAGGATCCAATACAGGCGCACTTATTGTTTTAACAAGAAGTTCAGAATTAAAATTTTATGCTGAGTCCGGCGATAATATTGATGCCAGTCTTTCAAAGCGATTGTTACTTTCCATTTTTAACAAAAATAGTCCGTTACACGATGGTGCAGTAATTGTGTACAGGGGAAGAATTAAAGCTGCCCGTTGTATTTTGCCGGTAACCGAAAATGATTCCCTTCCTCCAAACCTGGGTTTACGACACAGGGCTGCTGTGGGCATGACCGAAGTGACAGATACCCTGGTTGTAATTGTATCGGAAGAAACAGGTCAGATATCCACTTCAAAAAATGGCAAAATCTTTAGTAATCTATCAGCAAAAGAACTCAGGGGAAGGATTAATGAATTCCTGTTTGACGAAGATGATAGTTCGATGAATGAGTCTCATATCGAACAACTTACACGGGAAACTGAAACAGTTGAGAAAAGCACGATTGCCCATGCTGAACCAACTATCGAGAAAGCAACTAACTAGGTTGCTTAAATTACTTTTAATTCTTTTCCTACTTCAGTGAATGCATCAATTGCTTTATCCAGATGTTCCTGCCGGTGCGCTGCTGATATCTGAACCCTGATACGTGCCTGGCCTTTAGGAACTACAGGAAAGTAAAAACCGATAACATAAATCCCTTTATCCAGTAATTTCTCAGCAAACTGTTGTGATAAAACCGCATCATAGAGCATAATTGGAGTAATTGGGTGTATTCCAGGTTTAATATCGAATCCTGCGGCAGTCATTTTTTCCCTGAAATACTTAGTATTCTCCATCAATTTGTCTCGAAGATCTGTGGTTTCTTCCAGAAGATCGAGTACGGCAATAGAAGCTCCGGTGATAGAGGGTGCAAGGGTGTTGGAAAACAAATAAGGCCTGGATCGCTGGCGGAGAAGTTCGATAATTCCCTTTTTCCCGCTTGTAAACCCGCCTGAAGCTCCGCCCAATGCTTTCCCCAGTGTCCCTGTAATTATATCAATGCGGTCGAAGACTTCCCTGTATTCATGTACTCCTCTTCCTGTATTACCCATGAATCCGGTTGAATGGCACTCATCGGACATTACCAACGCACCATATTGATCGGCCAAATCGCAAATGGTATCAAGCCTGGCAATGGTTCCATCCATTGAAAACACTCCATCAGTAACAATAATTATTTGTTTTGCACCGGCCAACTCCGCTTCTTTCAGTTTTTCCTCAAGGTCATCCATATCATTATGTGCATACCTGTACCGCATAGCTTTGCAAAGACGTACACCGTCAATAATGGATGCATGATTGAGCGCATCGGAAATAATAGCATCTTCAGGCCCGAAAAGCGGTTCAAAAACTCCTCCATTGGCATCAAAGGCCGCCGCATATAATATAGTATCTTCCATACCCAGGAACCGGGATATTCTTTCTTCAAGCGTTTTGTGGATCGATTGAGTGCCACATATAAATCGTACGGATGACATACCGTACCCATATTCATCAATTGCCTGCTTAGCTGCCTCGATTACCCGGGGGTGCGAAGAAAGTCCCAGGTAATTGTTTGCGCAGAAGTTAATTACTTCTTTTCCATCTTCAGTTTTTATTACTGCACCCTGGGGGGTAGTGATTACGCGTTCATTTTTAAATAAACCTGCATCTTTTATGGATCTGAGCTCCTTTTCCAACTTTGGTTTGAGGGTATTGTACATCGTATCTGGTTCTTTAAAATTGCATGACTAAATTAACTCCTGCAAATATATAAAATGGTCATTTTCGTCTGACTAAATGTCAAGGTATTCTGTTTATAAATTTTTAATTTCGCAAGACAAAAAGATGTAAATATAATGGGTAAAATTCTTGTAATTGGTGCTGCCGGACAATTGGGGTCGGAACTTGTAATGGGACTGTGTAGAACTTATGGAAAAGACAATATTATTGCCTCAGACATTCATGAATATGGCGATTTTGATTGCACTTATGAATTAGTAAATGCATTGGATCCAGTACGGATAGAAAATGTAATCAGTGATCACGGGATTGATGAAGTCTATCATCTTGCTGCAATTCTTTCTGCCAAAGCTGAATCGAACCCGCTGGCCTCCTGGGACCTGAACATGGACAGCCTTATAAATGTACTGGAACTGGGCAGACGAAAAATTATCAAGAAAATTTACTGGCCAAGTTCAATTGCTGTGTTTGGCCCTTCTACACCCCGCAAAAATACTCCTCAATTTACCACTATGGATCCCAATACGGTGTATGGCATCAGCAAGCTGGCAGGGGAACGCTGGTGTGAATACTACAATTCCAAATATGGAGTTGATGTACGTAGCCTAAGATATCCCGGATTAATAGGTTATAAACATGCTCCCGGGGGCGGTACTACCGACTATGCAGTAGATATCTATTTTCACGCTGTTAAAAACAAACTTTTTGAGTGTTTTTTATCTGCCGAAACGGAATTGCCCATGATGTATATGGATGATGCAGTTAAAGCGACCATTAATATCATGAAAGCACCTACGGATCAGGTTAAAATCCGGTCAAGTTATAATCTTGCAGCGTTCAGTGTTACTCCAGATTCCATGTTTCAATCCATTAAGAAATCAAAACCAGATTTTCAAATTTCTTACAATCCTGATTTCAGGCAGGCCATTGCAGATTCGTGGCCTTCAAGCATTGATGATTCAGAAGCACAAAAAGACTGGGGATGGAAGCATGCTTATGATCTTGATGACCTGACAGATACGATGTTGAAGGAAATTCAAAAAAAAGGCGGAATAAGTTGAGCCTATCTAACCACTATTTTTTGTAAGTAAGATCCCTGGTCTGAAAGAAATTGAAGAAGATAGATCCCGGCTTTTACCTCGTGAGGAAGATGAAATGATTGGGCAGCATATAATTGATCTTCTGTTAAGATAGTTTTTCCTGTTATATCTGTTACCCGGGTAATTCCACGTTTGAATTCGAAACGTTACTATAAAAAAGTTGGGTCTCAGCATTGATGTAAGTATCTCAACAAATTTAACAATCTTCCGATTAGATATGATTTATAAGCGCATTTTGTTATCTGGTCAAATGATTTTTATTAACAAATTTTATCCATAATATCTTCCTGCTATATTTGAACCAACCAATTGTAAAATGGTATGTCTGATTTTAGTAATTTGAACCTTTCATTGGAATCGGGAATTCTCACTATAAGCATATCCCGGCCTGAAAGCCTTAATGCTCTTAATCTTGCCACAATGGATGAAATCCACACGGCATTTCTTGAAGCCCTGAACGAACCAGGTGTAAAAGGAATAATTTTCACTGGAGACGGTGACAAAGCTTTTGTTGCGGGTGCAGATGTGAAAGAAATATCTGAACTTAACGAACTTAATGGCCGTAAATATTCAGAAAGAGGACAGGAAATTTTCCAATCCATTGAAAACAGTGAAAAGCCAGTAATCGCGGCAATCAATGGATTTGCTCTGGGAGGAGGTTGTGAGCTTGCCATGGCCTGCCACTTAAGAATTGCCTCTGAAAATGCTCAATTTGGACAACCTGAAGTAAAACTTGGCATTATACCGGGTTATGGAGGTACCCAACGTATGACGCAGTTAATAGGAAGGGGTAAAGCGCTTGAATTAATGATGACCGGGGATATCATTAGTTCTTCTGAAGCATTGAATATTCACCTGGTTAA
>CAZONK010000082.1:0-13690 GCA_964581095.1 uncultured Roseivirgaceae bacterium | reverse complement strand
TGCTATCTAATTTTGTTTTCGGAAAAAGAAAAACGCATGTCAAATTTCAACTGGGCCCCCGGTTTTCTTATCTTTTGAATGAGGAGGAAAACACAAACATACCTGAAGATGAAGAAAGGATATATTATGGTAAAGAAATAGACGATAAATTCGAAATTGGCCTTGCTTTTGGTGGTTCTTTTTCTCATCTGTTTTCATTTGGAGAACTACAGCTTGATGCCCGCTTTAATGCCACACTCAGTAACCTTTTTGATGCAACTGCTGATTTTGAACTTCAAAATTCAAAAAACCAGGCCATCGCACTTTCGGTTTACTATTGGTTTGATGCAAAATAGATGGCCAATCTTATAATAATACTCTATTCAAAAGTGCCTAAGTGTTCTCAGGCGACCATTCCCATCCGTCAGCGAACGTATTTCCAATGCAAGAATGTATCAAATAGGTTAAAACATGTAAAATTGGGTACTTATATTTATTGGCATTGAGATTGTTAGTATCTTAACTACAGGTTTGAATATTAATTAAATATTTATGGAATCAGTTGACGTTACTTTCCAGATATCTTTTACAGACGACCAGTACAATCATGCTAAAGAGTATGTGGAGGATATGAAAAAACACCCTAAACGTGTATTCTGGCTTGGGAAAGAGAATAAGGGCGATGAAGAGCTGATCATTTCCCAGATTGCCCACAGGGTTCTCTCCGGATTTTACAATAATTATGATCCAACGTTTGCAAAAAAACAGATTATGTCGATGATGGCACGCAAACAAGCAGGAGGACAGGGATAAGTGGATATGGTCATATCCTGTCAAGTACAGTCCTTATTAAGGTATCTACTACTTTATTGGCATTTTTAGCGAACGTCTTTTTTATCCTGTTGGCAATGATTGCATTCACACTCAGCATTTCATGGCCCATTAATTTTGCCAGCGCATAATAACCCGCAGTTTCCATTTCAAAGTTCGTCAACCAAAATTGTCCATTGTGGTAATAGTTCAGGTTTTCCAGCATTTTGGGATATTTGAGCTCCAATCTTATTTTTCTTCCCTGGGGGGCATAAAAACCAGGGCTGGTAATGGTGTTTCCTTCAATCATATCAAATCCAATTTGCTTTTTTAGCACATCAGAGCATTTTGCCAGGTATGGCCGGAACGGTAATCCGATACTTTCCTGGATCTCAGTAGCTACCTTTGTCTCGAATTCAGTTTGCGGAAATCTATAAAAGTGCATGAGTGTATCCAACCCGACTCCGTAGTCAGAAACTAAATGCGCCCCCACATCAATATCTTCCTGAAGGGATCCGGAAGTTCCAATCCGGATGATTTTAAGTTTCTTTTTTCGGGATTTTACTTCTTTCTTTTTTAAATCAATATTTACCAGTGCATCAAGCTCGGTCAGGAAGATCTCTACATTATCGGTTCCCATGCCTGTGCTTATGACCGTAACACGTTTTCCTTTATAAATGCCTGTATGGGTTATGAACTCCCGTTTGTTCATCTCCATCTCTACGCTATCGAAATATTTACTGACCAGGTACACACGACCAGGGTCACCAACGGCAATGATAGTACCTGATATATAGTCGGGAGTTAAATTAAGATGGTAAACACTGCCGTCTTTGTTGATGATAAGCTCAGAGTCAGGAATTCTCGACATTTTTCCAAGTTATCAAAAATAAGACCCATTCTCAAAATCATTGATACAATTCTTATACCGGTTTGGCCGGGTTGCCAAAAACTGTTTTATTCTTCTTTACAGTTCCAATCACAACTGAACCAGTCCCGATTCTTGCATTTTCACCAATGGTTACTCCACCTACAATGGTAACACCCGATCCAATAAATGTCCCGGTTCCTACAGAAGTATCCGGGCCAATGATGCTTCCGGAACCCACTTGAACGTAGTTACCAAGTGAAGCGTCATAATCAATGGTAGTATTTGAATGAATAATGCAATGATTTCCGATTTGAGCACCGGCACCCAGCAGTGCACCTGAATTGATCAAATTACCGTGCCCGAGAGAAGCAGAATCCGGAATAATCACATTGCTATGAATAGCGTTTACCGGCATCACATTTCTCTGCTCATTTATCATTTCAACAATGGACCGTCGTACCGAAATCTCATCAATCGCAACAAACGCTTCGCAGTTATCTCCAATCGAACCAAGTAGTTTTTCATCTCCTGTACTTCCCATTACCGAAACTCCTTGTATTTCAGTACCATGCAATGATTTGTCATCATCAAGGAACCAATAAACAACAACGTTGTTGGAATTGAATATTTCCAGGGTAGCCTTCCCTAATCCTCCTGCCCCGAATATAATTACCGGTTTGTCCATTTGTTTTTCGTCAAAACTAAATGGAATACATTTTAAATGCCGGATTACCTGAAAAATCTTTTGAATATGGGGTCGGATAATATTATATATATAAACAGAGGAAGGAACCCTGCTTTATATCGCACCAATGTACCCAGATTTGGTGTTGCGAATGCAAGGAATACTCCCAGTATTACGCAATAGGAAATAACTGCAATTACAAAAATTCCATTGTTAGAAATATTTATTCGATAAATATTTATAATAGCCAGAACTGTAAAAACCAATATAAATACATTTTCTATACCCGATAATATTTTTGGAAACCCACTAACATCCCAGGCAAGGGGTTGAAATAATGCCGCAAAAATAGCAATCGGTGAATTTCTGGCAAAACTTATAAATGAAGGCTCTAAATTTACAAAATGGATGAGATCCTGGGGGTTGGATTTCTGCACAAAAAGCGCATTATTTGATACAACCACGTCCATAATATTATCCAGCATAAGGTTGGGATGTAAAAATGATGCGAGAATAATAAACCAGACTATAAATGACAGCCAATACAAAAATTGATTAATGAATTTCATTTTCAGTCCCATCGATCTGCTTTTCAAAATCCCAACGATCAATGTTGGTGCAAGAATTGACACAAGTACTGCCGCATAGTGGTACTTCAAAATCCAGAGGAGAAATAATAAGATAAAAGAAATCAAAACCCTTCGTTTATGGATATTTAACCCCCTGGCAAAAGTGGGTACATAAATAGCAATAATCCAGGTCAACAAACCTATGCTTACAGATTCCTTTGAGATACCCGAGCTCCAGAATACCACTGACGGGAAAAACAAAAATGCTACTATGGCGGCAACCCGTGTCCATGGGAAATAGGTTGTTAATTTATTGGCAAGATTCCACAACCCGGAATAAGCGAAGAATGAAAAATAAAAGCCCGATATCCAATAATTACCATTTGTAACAATATGGAATAAACTCAGAATTTTCGCCATAAAAAAAGCACGTGGCTGGCTTGTAAGTTTGAGTGTTTGCCATATGTCATTGGTTTGGTCGTTGTAAAACAAAATTCCGAAGTATTGACCTGGGTATTCATAAATTGCCTGTGATAATCTTGTAGCATCCTCATGGAATAGAATTGTATCGCCTTCCCTGTAGTAACCGAAATAGAGTATTCCTAACAATATTCCTGCAATATATTTTAACATTAATCCAGGCAGGAAGTACTTTCCCAAAGGCTGATCTTTCACTTTTCGATACATCGAAATGCTAAGAATAAATAGGATAATAATATTGATAATTAATAATGGATCAACCATGTGGTTGTACACTTCGGTTTAGGATTGAAATCCCAATATTACACCATAAACATCTTTTTTTCAGACAGTATGAATTAAACAATTCAATCAGTCCCTGGCTATCAGCAGCTGATTCAGCAAAAAGCCCTGTAGTTTTCCATTGATTGATTATCCTGTTTGATTCAGGTTTAATCATATGAAGATAAGCAATCGCATTGTCCATATAGCTTTGGTTATCTGTAAACAGGCTGTAGGCTGCCATCAACGGAACGGAAGTATTGATAATCAGGACATCTGTGCTTGATTTTCCAATTTCTGTAGATTTCCTTTTTGCAAAATCACCAAATCTGAAATGTGTTTTCCAGTATTCTGATGGCCTTGCATTGATTAGCTGTCGAACTAATTGAACCGAGCCTAAACCAGTTAGCGATTCAAAAAGGCGAACATTTGTATGCAGCAGTGCAGCAAGCTGCGATATTCTTACGGTTGGAAAATTAGGTGGTCGCAATCGTCCGAATTTCCAAACAGAGGCATCAAGAACCGTATCCTGTAAACTGTATTTGTTTCTTAAAAAATGGAATTCATCCTTCAGTCTGGAGTGGTAGTCATCCACAGATTGACCTGCCAGAAATCCTGCCTGTCCAAACAATAGTGCTTCTATTCTAAAAATATTATCAGAATTCTTTTGAAGTATTCGTAGCGGTAAAAGTTTTGCCAGTATACTGAACGGTTCACGATTTGACTTAAAACCGAAATTTGAAACCAATAACCGGTATGCAATTTCATCCCAATCTCCATCACACTCATCAATCATAATTTGAATATGCCCTGCTTTATCCTCAAGCCTTTTAACCAGGGATTTCTCCAGCATCCCAATCTTCACGAGTCGGTTGACTTCCGATAATTGATCCCGGCAAACAATGTCATCAGGTTTGCTGAAGAAATTGTAGTATCCTTCAATCAAAGAATCCTCAATACGATCTTTTAGCTCGATTGTAGGTATTCTGGTACCGTCTTTTCGAAAAATAACTTTGTCATCCTCCCATACAATATGAAGCACCACACCGTTATAAATGGAATCATTTTGATGGCGATGTTGGTCCCACATTGATGATTTGATATGGATTTCAGCCTGCCCTGACCATTCAATCTCTCCAACTTTTACTTTTACTCCTTCAAAATCAGGCCCCGATGCAGTATTGTAAATCCCTGGTTTAAGAATGTTCACAACCTCATTTTCTGTTGTTACAAGGTTTTTTTTATTGAAGTATTGATATTGCCAGATAAAATGAAGGAAGTCTTCTCCCATAGTTGGAGTAAATAATGAAATTGATTACAGGTATTTATCAAGCAATGTCTTCATCTGTTCCCTCATTTGCAATGCAGCCTTGCCGGCGGCCTCTGCAAAATCTTCACCATCGGATGCATAAATAATACTCCGGGAAGCATTCACAATCAATCCGCACATACCATTCATAGCATTTGCAGCTACGTCTTCCAAATTACCTCCCTGTGCCCCCACACCAGGTACCAGAAAAAAATTATCAGGTACAATTTGCCGCAAATGCTTCATATAAGTAGCTTTTGTAGCACCAACAACAAACATCAGATTATCGGGTGTCCCCAAATTCGAAACGCGTTTAACTATATACTCAAATAATTCCAGTTCCTCGATATCAAAAAAATTCTCATGATCACCGGCGATATCAAGATGCTGAAAATCTACACTCCCCGGATTTGATGTCAAGGCCAGTGCGATCACCCATTTCCCTGCATATTCAAAATAAGGTAGAATAGAATCATGACCCATATAAGGTGAGACGGTAATTGCATCAAAATTCATTCGTTCAAAGAATGCACGGGCATATAAACTAGATGTATTACCTATATCGCCGCGTTTGGCATCAGCAATCGAAAACATACTATCAGGAATAAATTCAATTGTTTTTTCAAGGCTTTCGAGTCCGGCAGGGCCCAATGCTTCATAAAATGCCAGGTTTGGTTTATAAGCAATGCATGAGTCAATGGTAGCATCAATAATGTATTTATTGAACTCAAAAATAGGGTCGTTACTATTTTTTAAATGTCCGGGGATCTTGTTTATGTCAGTATCAAGGCCAACACAAAGAAAAGATTCTTTGCTTTTTATATTATTAAATAATTCTTCGCGAGTCATGAAGTAAAAATATAAAAAAGTCAGTATGATTAAAAACAAAAATGCCGCTTACAATCAGATCAATTTTAAACGGCAATGGGTGAATTTAGTATTCTATAACTTACTAGTTATCAATCCTTAAGTCAATAATTTCAACATCCTTATATTTTGTAGCATCAAAAACAAAATAATTATCATCAAGGTTGGCCTTTGAATTAAAGTTTGATATATCATAGGTATACTTGTTACCGGATTTTGCATACATGGTGAACTTCCTTAATATATGATCCGATTTGGCAATCGTGAGCCGAATTCTGAAATAATCGCTATCTGTATTCTCCGGGGACAGATCTACCATATCATAGCCCTTCCCTCCAATTTTTTCCTCGCCAAAAAACATATACTTGTATCCCTTTTCGTAAATATTGTATATGTTCGATGGTGTAACATCATCTTCCTCCGGGCTATATGTATCAATGTTTACTTCATTCCCATCGGCAAGATAAGTCCATACAGTACTTCCATTTATGATAATCTCCTGCTCATCGGCAAGCATTCTGAATTTTTCTCCTTTGATTCCAATCTCTGCTTCGAACGATTCATGGATATCGTCTTCAGTATTATCAAGAATATAGGTTATATGGGCTGTGAAGGAAGCTATTGTCTTATATTTTGAACTCATCCCATCCAGAACTTTTTTTGCTTGGGCATCGTATTGCGCATTAGCGGATACCGCAATCCCCAATACCAATATCAAAAGTGCACCCTTTATTCGTTGCATATTATTTTTCATTTTTCTTGTTCGCAAAATTAACAGTATTTCCCGATTACTTTCATTAATCACTCATTCCATTTATATCGTTCAATAATTGTTCCAAAGCGTATTCATCCTGAATAAGTACTGAACGGGCCTTACTACCTTCAAATGGGCCCACTATACCGGCAGCCTCCAACTGGTCTATTAATCTTCCTGCCCTGTTATAACCTAGTTTCAGTTTCCTCTGCACCAGGGATGTACTTCCCTGTTGATGTAAAACGATCAACCGGGCTGCTTCTTCAAACAGCGCATCCCTGTCTTCAAGATCAACCTGCCTGGCCCCCTCCCCACTTTCATCGATATATTCAGGCAATAAGTATGCCGAATCGTAACCTTGCTGTTCTCCGATAAAATCACATATACGCTCAATTTCATCCGTATCAACAAATGGGGATTGCAATCTGATCACATCAGAGCCCAGGGATAGCAGCATATCCCCCATACCTACAAGTTGGTTTGCACCCCCGGAATCAAGAATGGTTCTGGAATCAACAACCGAGGTTACCCTGAATGATACCCTGCATGGAAAATTTGCCTTTATTATCCCTGTTATCACATTTACGGAAGGCCGCTGGGTTGCAACTACCAAGTGTATCCCGATTGCCCTTGCAAGTTGTGCAAGTCTTGCCACAGGCGCCTCAATTTCTTTACCTGCGGTCATCATCAGGTCGGCAAGTTCATCAATTACCAACACAATATAGGGCATGTATCGATGCCCCTTTTCAGGATTCAACCTGCGTTCAACAAATTTTTGGTTGTATTCCTTCAGGTTCCTGGCACCCGCATCTTTCAGCTGGTTATACCTGTTATCCATTTCTATTGTCAGTGAGTTCAGGGTATGTACTACCTGTTTTGTATCCGTAATAATAACTTCATCTGCCCCGGGCAATTCAGCAAGAAAATGACGCTCGATTTTATTATACAAAGTCAACTCAACCTTTTTGGGGTCAACAAGAATAAATTTAAGCTGCGAAGGGTGTTTTTTATAAAGTAGCGAAGTCAATATCACATTCAGTCCCACAGACTTTCCCTGCCCCGTTGCTCCTGCCATTAAAAGGTGGGGCATTTTAGTCAGGTCTGCCACATACACTTCATTCGAAATAGTTTTACCCAGAACAATCGGGAGTTCAAAATCACTCTTTAAAAATTTATCGGTTGATAGTATGGATCTTATCCCCACCATCTCACGTTTCTTGTTGGGTACTTCAATCCCAATTGTTCCTCTTCCGGGGATCGGGGCAATTATCCTTATCCCAAGGGCCGCAAGGCTAAGTGCAATATCGTCCTCCAGGTTTTTAATTTTCGAAATTTTCACGCCGGCCTGAGGTACGATCTCATAAAGTGTTACGGTAGGTCCGATTGTGGCCTTAATACTGGAAATTCCAATTTTAAAATTAATAAGTGTTTCAACAATTTTGTCCTTATTTCCTTCAAGTTCTTCTTTTGTTACCTGTACATCGCGGGTATCATATTCATTGAGTAAATCAAGTGTGGGATACATATATTTCCCCAAATCAAGTTTAGGGTCATAATGCGACATGATACTTCCTGTTTTCTCTTTTAAAGTGTTTTCTTCAACCTTAAATTCAGGACCTGCTTCCGATTCATCCTCCTCTTTAACAATTCCAACCGGATCGCTATCCTCATCGTCCGGTGGCTCAGCTTCCTCATGAATGTCCAGATCAATCTCTGGTTTTTCAGCTATCGGTTTTACCTCCGTTAGGGTATCCGATAAATCAATTGATTTATCAATCTCCGTTACATTCCCGCCATTCTCTTCGGGGAGTAATCCATCGTCTCCAAGTTCTTTAACTTTGGGGTCGGTTTGGTCGGTTGGACCAGAAGGTCCATCATCCATATGTTTCCCTGAAAATCCAAAAAGTTTCGTTACATTGAAAAAATAAATTATAAATACTACCAGTGTTAAGGCTAGCAAAAGCAAGGTTCCCCAACCAATCAGGCTTTCAGCAAAGGTTGCAAGTTCAAAACCTACCCCCCCACTTAAAAATCCCCAAATTGTAACACCTTCGGATGCAAGAAGAAGGTATCCCAGCAACAGGCTTGTCCATAAAAGGAAAAAAACAACAAATACAGCGAAAGGCCCCAAAGCCAGCAATGTCTTTTTTGTAACGATTTTATACCCTAATACAAATAAGAAAGGGGGTATAAGGAATGATGCTATACCGAACCATTGAAATATAAAAGTATGACTAAGCATAGCCCCATAAACCCCCAACCAGTTTTCAGCATCAAGACCCGATTGAAACAGTCCTATATCAGAAACAGCTGTAACAACACTTTGATCAACCCTCCCCGTAAATAAATAAGATAAAAAAGAAGTGAACATAAAAACAGCAGCCCCCATCAACAGAAATCCAACGGAAAGCTGAAATCGCTTATCATTGAATAATTTCAATTTGGGACCCGAAGAAGAGTTCTTCTTGTCTTTGTTTACTTTTTTAAATGTATTGGATTTATAGGTGTTTTTCGCCATTCAGAAATGAAATCACAATATTAGCTAATAGATAAACATAATCTTACAAAAATATTGTGGAAGTATAAAATTAGAACGTTATCGTTGTGCCAGGATTGCCTTATTAATCTGCTTTATTAATCCGGGACCTTCATAGATAAACCCGGTAAATATCTGTACCAAATCAGCCCCTGCATCTATTTTTTCCAATGCATCTTCTGCCGAAAGAATACCTCCAACGCCAATAATGGGGAAATCGGGACCTAGTTTCTCGCGCAAATACCTGATTACACTTGTCGATACTTCCCTTAGGGGTTTCCCACTAAGCCCTCCCGGGCCAATATCATTAATCCTTCCCTGATCCGATTTTAGGTTTTTCTTGCTGATGGTGGTATTTGTAGCAATAATTCCATTTAAACCTGCATAATTCACAACATCCACTATGTCATCAATCTGTTCATTAGAGAGATCCGGTGCTATTTTTAATAATATTGGCTTTTTTGATGATTTTTCATTAACACGTTCTTTCAATCGGAATAGAAGTTTTTTTAAAGGTTCCTTTTCCTGCAATTCGCGAAGGTTTGGAGTATTTGGCGAACTTATATTCACAACAAAATAATCAACAACATCAAACAGTGCTTCAAAACAATACTCATAGTCACGATACGCGTATTTATTGGGTGTTTCTTTATTCTTACCAATATTTCCGCCAATCAGGATTTTTGAATTCCGTAATTTTAATCTTTCTATCGCATGCAAAACGCCATCGTTGTTGAACCCCATACGGTTGATCAGCGCGCGGTCCTCGGGCAACCGAAACAAACGTGGTTTTGGATTACCAACCTGGGGTTTGGGCGTCAGGGTACCTATCTCCATAAACCCAAACCCAAAGGCATCCAGGGTATCAATCATTGTAGCATCTTTATCAAATCCTGCAGCCAGCCCAACCGGGTTTTTAAATTTCAACCCGAACACTTCTTTTTCCAACCGTGGATCTTCTACCTGGTACCCTGAAGAAATAATCTTTTTCACCAATGGTATTCGAAATATGAAATCAAGAATATTAATAACCAGGTAATGGACTTTTTCAGGGTCAATCAAAAAAAACAAGGGCCGGATTATGCTTTTATACACAAAGTGAAAATTTATGCAAAGATGATAAGGAATCGTTAAAATGTATTAGCTGCGGGGGTGGAAATCTTTAATTACCTGTTTTAAATAATCGCGGTCGATATGCGTATATATCTCAGTAGTAGTAATCGATTCATGACCAAGCATTTCCTGACTTCTTCCTTTTGTTTTAGTACATCAATTTCTCCAAGAGTGATGCTGCCCGAATCCGTTTCCTGGAGTGTTGCGATAACCCTCATCAGAGTGGATTTACCAGCGCCATTCGGTCTCAACAGACCAAACACTGGGATTTCTAAATTAACATCGACTAAGGCCTAGACTCCATTGCCATAGGTCTTAGATAAATTTTTAATTGACAGATGCCTACTTTATTTGAAATTTCAGTTGGTGAATATGTGAAAAATAATTGGCTAACACCAATTAAAAAATGCAAAATCCCAATTAATCATTCAGGAGACTCATTAGATTCAAGACAAAAGACAAAAGATAATATATATTGTCAACTATTTGAAGGTAATTCAATTTGATATAGTTAAGTTACACTTATATCAAACCCTGTTCTCAACTTACTTTGTGTCTAAATGAAAACCTTTTAAAGTCATTCTGAATGCCGTGAAGAATCCGCAGATTTAGCAAATACAGGCCGTTAGAGATTTTTCGATTCCAAGAGTGACGCAGCTTGTTGTAGTTTTCTTATAAGCACTACTTAACATTTCATTCTGTTTAGGTTTCTTCTTGTTTCTACCAAATCTTTATAGCTCAATATCTACTAATCGTTTCCGATTTCCTTTATAATCGCTCGGTTACTAGGAAAAAATACTGAAATCTGATTAATATCATATTATTATTCGAAAATCCGAACAATCTTAACATTATCTTTATATGAAACTGTTGTTTAGAAATTCATATAAAACGATCAAAATATTTTTTCCTAGTAAACTTAACAAAATGAAAATCAGACTATTATTTGCCTCAGCACTTATTATTGTTTATACTGCCAGCTATGGTCAACAAGCTGATTGTGAAGATTGGACAGATGCCCAGTGGAAAATCGGTCCTACATGGAATTCATCAAAAGTTACTCCCTGTCATCCAAACGCATATTACAATTGTAATGGCTTTGTCCTGAGCTTTTTCGAAAATGGATGTCAGCCTACAGGTCCTCAACAAGCACCATATCTATGCCCCGAAGCACAAGGTGATCTAGGTAATGGATCCATTACAAGCAATGGCAAGGTTTTGGAAGTCTGTAATGCGACCCAGGGAAACATTGTATTCTATGATGTTGGTTCAGGGTACGGATACCATTCTGCTGTCAAAACAACTTATGGTGGCGCTACAAAGTATCTCTCTAAATACGGAACTGATGGGCCATTAGTAGCACATGATATAGAAGGCTCTTACTATCATTATGTCGTTGCACCAACGATTGATGGGCATTACGCATATGTCGGAATGAGTGGAAATCCTAATATAACTGGGACTGGAACGGTCACATTTTCCTCACCAAGTGTTTCCGGTGCTTCTTATTTATGGTCGATCCAATCCGGTGGGTCTAACATCTACGTTCAATCAGGAGGTAGTTCTACTACGGTCACCCTGAAACCTTTACATTCTGGTACAGCAGTATTAAAATTGATAACTAACCATTCATGTAGTAGCGCAAAAACTCAAACACTTACATTAAACATTGATACCCAGATTTGTCTTGAAGGAACTTATGTTAATGGAGGAAGCACATCAAATCTTATGACCGGCAATAGTGTTTCTACCGGAAGCGTTTCTACAACTGTTACTTGCCCGGGAGCAGCTAGTTATACCTGGACCCGGACATCAGGATCTTTAAGCTATTATGCAAGCGGTAATTTTATGTCATTTACCATGACATCAGGAAGCTCTGTTTCTTTTCAGATTAAGGCTAAAAACAGTTCTTACCAGGTAATTGGCACAAGGAATGTATCATATTACAATTATGGATCGTATGCAGCTTTCCCCAATCCTGCTACATCCACATTTGAGATCGATGTTGCTGAAAATCAGGAACTGGAAATTATCGCTTTTGAGGAAACTGACAACACAAAGGTTAAAAAATTGAAAAAGTATCGGTCAAAAGACAAGATTGATGTGAGTAAGTGGAAAAAAGGGAATTATATTTTGCATATTTATCATAAGGAAAAGCTTGTAAAAATAGGGCGTTTGACGGTGCAATAGCCAGTATTATCGATGAAATACAAATTACTCTGTATTTTTATGCTAATTTTTTCGATTTCATCCTATGGCCAGCAAAAATGGCAAATCAAGGTCGATGCAGGCTATTCGGTTCCAATATCAAAATATGCCAAAGTGGATGTATCGGAGACTTTTTCTTTTGTTGACGGCAGTCCACTTGCAGAATTTTTTGACAAAGAAGGTCATGGAGCTGCGGAAACTGGTAATTATTATCACATAACTATCAAGCGACAGTTACTCGATAATAAGCTAATCACATCTGTAGGCTTTGGCCAAGGTTCTAACCCGGTAAACACATCCGAAATCAGCAATTACTATACTGATTTTTTGGACGATATATTTTACTATGTATTTGAACAAGACCGGTATAATGTTACATATGGTTTCGTATCTGCTGGCTACAATCACCATATTTCGATTCTTACATTTACAATTGAACCTTTGATAGGTTTCTCGTCCATGCGGTATCCGGATTACAAGGAGACTGGTTATTTAGATGCAACAGACGAATTCAGATTTGAAGCTACCCATAGGGGCCCCAAAGAGGATATAGGCTCCCTCCTGATTGGTATTCAATCGGCTATCGATGTTAACTTTTTAAACCGCTTACTGTTAGGAATCAATGTTCGTTATCTGTCTGCCAACTATGATTACATTATTGAGCCTAAGGTCACAGGAATAGATTCACGGGAACGCAATGACACTGTAAACTATAGGGTCATCAATATCGGCCTCTCTTTAGGGGTCGTTTTTTGATTAACTATTTCCTCACCGCTCATTGTTTATTGGGTAGTGAGGTTTTACTTTGCCACCAAACCATACCTACCCTATGGGGAAAGGATCTTTATGCACTATTGAGAATTGAACTTTACACTCCCTATTCTGTGGTTCATAGGCTTGAAAAAATACAACATATCATGTTCTGTGGGTCACAGACCTTGGGGAAGTCTTCAATGCATTAAATAAAAGTTCTGTGGATTTAAGGTAATAATTTTTTAATCTCAAAAAGCTTTTTCCGGCTTAATAAGAGTATTAATATCACTCCTCCTCAGTTTTTTGTCATTAAATTGCTACCCGCCCATGTTTTTATCCGGATCAAACCGCTTGTCTTCCTCAATTTCTGTGAAATCAGAGAATTTGATTTGACTTACTTGTAGTACTTGGGCTGCTTCGAATACCAATATTCATTGTACTTAAACATGTATCTTTTCTTCAGACCTGCATCAACACTCCATGACGGGTAATCCC
>CAZONK010000081.1:0-13708 GCA_964581095.1 uncultured Roseivirgaceae bacterium | reverse complement strand
ATATCGATTTAATCAACTAACTTAAATAATAATAGTTAGGTGGTTAGTTCTATAAAATATTATTAAAATATTCATTTCTGTTGTGCCAAATATTGTTGCAGTTGGCTTTCTAATTAGTGAAATTAGCATTCCTGTTCAAAAATAATTTACCCTAAATAGTTAATAAGAATGCAAGCACCAAATATCAAACCTGGCGTTCTTCATGGAAATGAAGTAAAGGAACTTTTCGATTATGCCAACAGTAATAATTTTGCACTACCTGCAGTAAATGTAATAGGTACAAATAGTATCAATGCAGTTCTGGAAACTGCAAAAATGGTAAACTCTCCTGTAATCATTCAATTTTCAAATGGAGGAGCCCATTTTTTTGCAGGGAAAGGGTATAGCAACGAAAACCAGCAGGCAGCGATTGCCGGTGCAGTGTCTGGTGCACTTCATATCCATAACATGGCAGAAAAGTATGGAATTCCGGTTATTCTCCATACTGATCATGCAGCCAAAAAACTACTTCCATGGATTGAAGGGCTGATTGAAGAAGGGAAAAAGTACTATGAAAAGAATGGCCAGCCTTTGTACAGCTCTCATATGCTGGACCTTTCAGAAGAACCCATCGAAGAAAATATTCAGATCAGTAAGGAGTTTTTCAATAGTATGAATGAAATGGGAATGACCATTGAAATTGAACTTGGAATTACCGGGGGAGAGGAAGATGGAGTTGATAATACTGAAGTCGATAATTCCAAATTATACACACAGCCAGAAGAAGTGAGTTATGCATACGAAGAGCTGAAAAGTATTTCGGACAATTTCACAATAGCTGCTGCTTTTGGAAACGTACATGGAGTATATAAACCAGGAAATGTAGTGTTGATGCCGGAGATATTAAAAAACTCCCAGGAACACATTTTTGAAAAATTCGGTACAGGACCAAATCCTGTGAATTTTGTGTTTCATGGTGGATCGGGTTCGGAACCTGAAAAAATCAAAGAAGCAATCGAGTACGGTGCCATCAAAATGAATATTGATACAGATATGCAATGGGCTTACACTGAAGGTGTAAGGGATTATTATTTAGATAAGAATGAATACCTCAAAACTCAGATTGGAAACCCCGAAGGAGAAGAAAAGCCAAATAAAAAATATTACGATCCTCGTGTATGGCTCCGAAAGGGAGAGGAGACCTTTGTGACACGGCTTCAACAAGCATTTGAGGAGTTGAATTGCATTGATGTACTGAGCAGAATTTAGTATTAAAATTCTGATTTAAGTGGGTTGCTTCACAGTGTGAAAACAAGATTACATGTCCAAGAAACAGGGGAAAGGGAAAAGAAAAAAAGGAACTGAAAAAATTCAGGGATCCTACGCAGGCTTTTCTTTAATTTCTGATTACGATGTTCACTTGTTTCGCACCGGAAGACACTTTAAACTGTATGAAAAGTTCGGGGCACATTGTGTTGAAATAGGAAATGTAGAAGGTACGTATTTCGCATTGTGGGCTCCGGGAGCAACAAATGTTTCTGTTATAGGAAATTTCAATTCCTGGGATCAGGGAGCAAATTCATTGAATGTTCGTTGGGATTCGTCAGGTATCTGGGAAGGATTCATTCCCGGTGTAGGTCATGGTGAATTGTATAAATATGTAATTACAACCCGGGATGGCAAGTCGATTAAAAAAGGAGATCCATTTGCTACATACTGGGAGGAGGCTCCCCGAACGGCATCAATAGTCTGGAAACTTGACTATGAGTGGACGGATTCGAAATGGATGGATAACAGGAAAAAGAAAGCCGGTTTATCTCAGCCATTTTCAGTTTATGAAATCCATTTTGGATCATGGAAAAGGAAAATTGAAGAAAATAACAGGTCATTGACCTACAAGGAAATGGCAGCGGAGCTTGGGAGTTACATTTCTAAGATGGGTTATACCCATGTGGAGTTTATGCCCTTGATGGAGCACCCATTTTATGGTTCATGGGGATATCAAATTACTGGTTTTTATGCGGCTACAAGCCGCTATGGAAATCCACAGGAACTCATGTACCTCATTGAGGAACTGCATAAAATTGATGTGGGGGTAATATTCGATTGGGTACCTTCACATTTTCCCGGCGATGAGTACAGTCTTGCTAACTTTGATGGTACTCCCCTCTATGAACATCCTGATCCGCGTAGAGGATTTCATCCTGATTGGAAAAGCTACATTTTCGATTACGGGAGAAAAGAAATTCGTTCCTTTCTTATAAGTAATGCCATATTCTGGCTCGATCAGTTTCATGTTGATGGCCTGCGTGTTGATGCTGTGGCATCCATGTTATACCTTGATTATTCAAGAAAAGAAGGGGAATGGGTGCCTAATGAGTACGGTGGGAATGAAAATCTTGAATCCATTAGTTTTTTAAGAGAACTTAACGAAACCGTTTATGGTGAATTTCCTGATGTGGTAACCATCGCTGAAGAATCAACCTCCTGGCCAATGGTTTCGAGGCCAACCTATACCGGAGGCCTTGGGTTTGGCCAAAAATGGATGATGGGATGGATGCACGATACACTCGAATATTTTAAACGAGATCCGATACATCGTAAATACCATGCCAATGATATATCTTTCAGCTTGTTGTATGCTTTCTCAGAAAATTTCATGTTGCCATTATCACACGATGAGGTAGTTTATGGAAAGGGTTCTTTAATCGGTCGAATGCCTGGTGATGACTGGCAGAAGTTTGCAAACCTGCGATTAATGTATGGCCTTATGTATGCTCACCCTGGCACCAAACTACTATTTATGGGTGGGGAGTTTGGACAATTTGAGGAGTGGGATCATGAAAATAGCCTTGATTGGCATTTGCTGGAGTTTGATTTGAATTCAGGTATGTCAAGGTGGGTGCAGACTTTGAATTCTGTTTACACCAACGAAAAGGCTCTTTACGAACTTCAGTTCGAACACGCTGGTTTTGAATGGATCGATAATACCAATTATGAAAAAAGTGTAATTTCTTTTCTACGTAAGGGCTCACAATATAAAAACGATATCGTTGTAATTTGTAATTTCACACCCTCTTCCTATGAGAATTATCGGGTTGGAGTTCCTCATGAAGGTGTTTGGAAAGAATTGACAAACAGCGATTCAAAGAATTTCGGAGGAAGCGGTGTAATTAATAATAGTTCTATTCAATCTGTCCCTGAGTCCTGTCATGGGAGAGCACAATCTATAGAAATTGCAATTCCACCTTTAGGAATTATAATGCTTGGATTCCAAAGGAGTACAGGAGATTTTAAATATTCAGGGTCATAATGCCGGATAATAAAGTAAACAAGTATGTGTGTGTGCATGGACATTTCTATCAGCCACCACGTGAGAATGCATGGTTAGAGAAAATCGAACTTCAGGACTCAGCGCATCCTTTTCATGACTGGAATGAACGTGTAGCTTATGAAAGTTATACTCCAAATACAGCATCGCGTATGCTTGATTCAGGTGGAATAATTAAGGACATTGTTAATAACTACTCTAAGATCAGCTTCAATTTTGGTCCTACATTACTTTCCTGGATGAAAAGCCATACTCCGGAAACTTACAGGGAAATCCTGAAAGCTGATGAAGAAAGTGTTCGCAACTTTTCTGGCCATGGGAATGCCATCGCGCAATCGTACAATCATCTCATTATGCCCCTGGCAAATGCGAGAGATATTGAAACACAGGTCATTTGGGGGATCTGCGATTTTAAAAAAAGGTTTAAAAGAGATCCTGAAGGTATGTGGTTATCGGAAACGGCTGTTAATACCGATGTTCTTGAATCCCTTGCAGTACATAACATTAAATTTACCATTCTGGCCCCACGCCAGGCAGCAAAGATCAGAAAATCCGGTTCTTCAGATTGGGAAGACGTTCAAGGGGAGAAAATTGATCCCCGAAGAGCTTATCAATGCAACCTGCCTTCCGGTAAAACGATAACATTGTTTTTTTATGATGGACAAGTAGCCAAGGATGTTGCCTTTAATAAGCTTCTCGATAATGGGAAGAATTTTTCAAACCGACTTTTAAGTGCCCTCGGCACCAAAAATTCGAATGAACCACTATTATCACATATTGCTACTGACGGTGAAAGTTATGGTCATCATCATGCTCATGGCGATATGGCACTTGCCTATATGGCTCATGACATCGAAACTGGGAAAGAGGCTACTTTGACAAACTATGGTGCCTTTTTAGCTTCTAATCCTCCTTCATACGAGGTACAGATAAACGAGAACAGTTCGTGGAGTTGTGTGCATGGTGTTGAGAGATGGAGAAGTGATTGTGGCTGCCATACGGGAGGAGGGGCAGGTTGGAACCAGAAATGGCGTGCTCCTTTAAAAGAAGCACTGGATTGGCTACGGGACAAAATGATTGAAGTCTTCGAACGAGAAGGAGAAGAACTTTTTCATAACCCATGGGATGCCCGCAATGCATACATAGAAGTAGTAATGCGCCGCAAGAAAAGTTCTATTAATAAATTCCTGGCTAAATATGGTAAAGAGTTAGGTGACAATGGGAAGCGTAGTAAAGCTTTACGCCTCCTGGAAATGCAGCGTCATTCAATGCTGATGTATACCAGTTGTGGCTGGTTTTTCAACGACGTATCCGGAATAGAAACAATTCAGATCCTACAATATGCCTGCAGGGCTTTACAATTGGCTGAACAGATTGCAGAAGGTAATCTGGAAGAAGGTTTTATCCAATTATTGAAAAAGGCTAAAAGTAATGTACCTGAAAATGGAACTGCTGCCGACATATACCGCAAACATGTGGTTACCGTTAGGCTGGATCTGATGAGGGTGGGAATGCACTATGCAGTAGCTTCCTTATTCGAGGCAGAAACGGGTTCATTTCCTATATTCAATTATAGTGCTAAAAGAGAATTTTTTGATCGCAGGGAAGCAGGTATCCATCGAATTGCATTTGGACGTATTAAAATAAAATCAAAAACCACTTACTCTGAAAAGCATTTCAGTTTTGCTGCAATCTATATGGGTCAGCATAACTTAACAGGCTACATTTCTGTAGATATGCAACAGGAAGATTATGATAAGGCTTACAATGAAACTCTTCGTGCATTTAGAAACAGCAACCTATCAGAAATGTTATCGATTTTACCTAATTATTTTGGGAAGAGTAAATTTTCGATATGGCAACTTTTCAACGATGAAAAGCGAAAAGTATTAGAATTTATTATGAATAAGTACCTGGGTAAACTTGATATGGATTTGAGGGATATCTATGAACAGGAGTACCAATTGATTAATGCGCTGACAAATGCAAATATTCCTATACCGGAAATTTATTTACATACATTCAGGTATGTTTTCAATTCGGAATTAAAAAATTGCCTTGAGAATGAAATAATAGACATAAATCAGCTGCAAACGATCGCTTTTAAGTTTAAGAAATGGAATTTAAGTTTAAGAAAAAGAATTCCTTATGATCAAATTGTGAGTTCAATGATAAACAGAAACCTTGAAGCCCTGTCAAATGGTAACAATGGTATCGATCGATTAAATTTATTGAACCGGGCACTCAATATTCTGAAGGATTTTGGCTTAAAGTTAAATCTTTATCAAAGCCAGAATATGTATTTCAGAATTGGTAGTAACAATAATTCAGGGAACCGCAGTAAAAAGTGGAAGGAAGTATATAGTAACCTTGGCAAATATTTAGGTGTAAAAATTGAACTCTGATGAATATTGCTCAAAACGATATCATCATATCCAGTTGGGAGGAACTTTGTGAGCGCTTGTACGATAATTCATGGAAAGATCGAATGCAGCGGTTTCGCACCGATTTTGCTTTTAGAGGTGTATCCGACAAAAGCTACCAGTTAAAGAACAGATTTTTAAGGAATTGTGGAGAGAATAGTAACCTTGAATATCATCTGTTAAGGAATTTTAAAAAGTATGCCAAACTGAAAGGGCAATCTCTTGCGTCAGATTGGGACCTGGTAACGATCGGTCAACACTATGGTCTCCCTACGCGGCTGATGGACTGGACGTATTCACCATTTGTAGCTGTACACTTTGCTACATCCAATCTTGAAAAATTTAAGCAGGATGCTGCAATCTGGATGGTAGATTTTGTTAAATCCAAGGCGTTACTGCCTGAAAAGTTGCGGCAGGCCCTTAAAGCAACTGGATCAAATACGTTTACTGTTGAATTACTTTATGAAGTGATGCCTTATATGGTTGATTTTGATTCTGTATCCGATAATAATATTGCTATATTTTTTGAACCACCATCACATGATGAACGAATTGTAAATCAATATGCTCTTTTTTCAGCTATGTCGAGTGCAACGGCAATAATGGATGACTGGTTACTTCAGCATCCCGATATCTACAGACGGATTATAATACCAAGTGAGCTTAAATGGGAAATAAGGGATAAACTGGATCAGGCAAACATAAATGAACGATTACTTTTCCCCGGACTGGATGGATTGGCAAGCTGGCTGCAGCGTCACTATTATCCAAGAAAATAAAAATGTTCCTGCCGCAAAAAATAGGTTAAACCTACGACCGAAACATTTTATTTAATTAACAATCCACCATGTATTATAAACCTTCCTGCAAAAAATAGGTATAACCTACAGAAAGGTAATTCTAAGTTTCTTTAAAAAAAGCCAGAGTGAAAAAAACAGGCTTTGTAAACCTACACCCTGGCCATCCAACCCGCAACCCCACAAATCATATTGACAGGTTGGATTATCTTACAAAGTTCAATAGTATATATGCCAAAGTCAGGCCAATATGGCTAATCACTGTTTCAAATGAAATTTGGAGGGTACCCTCTTTTTTATGGACCAGAGTGAGACTTTTTCTCCCAATATGGGAAAATAGAGGAAAATAGCGGTAAAATAGTATTAATAACTAGAATAAATTCTAGATAAATAGTATTATACTAGAAAAAAAGTTAATTTTGAATGTGGGGAAAAATTACGAATTACCAGATAATCACAGTTTTCTTGCAGAAGAGGATATTGTACCATATTTATCACACTCATCTGTACCACTTTATTCATTTTGGGACGATTTAAGCATATTACGCGAAATATCATTAAAAGGATTAGGAAGTAATTTTTTTACTTCATTAAAGAAACGATTTCGTTTAAATAATCAGCAATTTACTTCACTGGTTGGTGTTACCTGGAAAACTATTACCAATCACAGGGAAGACCATCAGATTGTAGGAATGCATACTGAAAGGGCTTTATATATTGCTAAAGTTTGGGATGCAGGCATTGATTATTTTAACGATCCCACACAGCTTCGAAAATGGCTGTCATTTTCAAATCCTTTTTTCAATGATGAAATTCCGCTCAATCTGCTAAATACTATTTCGGGTTGTGAAATTGTTTATTCCAAGCTTCGTCAGATGGCTTTCGGCATTTCGGCGTAGGGATGAAGCTTTTCAGGTTGGCCAAATCGAAGTATGCAAATGATTTAACGGGACAGGGTGCATTTCTATTTGGGGGAAGGTGGAACAGCCCGGGTACTCGTGCATTGTACACTGCAACCAATTCTTCTTTGGCGTTCCTGGAAATTCTTGCCAATGTATCATCAATTCTGGATTTTCCAACTGACCTTCACATGTTGAAGGTTGAAATTGATATTGAATTGGAAGAAGTTCGACATCTTGTGCCTGATGATCTTCCCCATAATTGGAATAAAATCCCTCATGGATTCAGGATACAGGAATTTGGCAGTAAAATAATTTCTGATTCCCTTGCGGTTGTTTTCCCATCCATTGTCATGCGCTGGGACTACAACGTTGTATTGAACCCCCACCACAAGGAATTTCGAAATATTATTAAATCAAAATCTGTTTACCCTTTCAATATTGATTCACGAATTGAAAAATTATTCGGGAGGTAATATTTATCTCCGGTTAGAAATATTTGATAGTTAATTCTATCAGCTTCTTCTTAATTTTAGTGTATGGTGGCATCATAAGATCAATCCCACTAATTGGAAGTATCTGTTTCATAACTCCCCGCGCGTTTGAAAACGCCTGGAATCCAAAATACCCATGACTTTTACCAATACCACTGTTGTTGGATCCGCCAAATGGAAGATTGTTCTGGAAAAAATGAACATCAGAATGATTTACAACTGTGCCACCTGCACGGGTTTCGTTAATTATTTTATTTGTATTCCTTTTGCTGTTGCTATAAATGTAAAGTGCAAGGGGTTTTTCTCCTGACCTTATCATTTTTATTACTTCATCAATGTTGTTGAAGGAATTTATTGGTAATACCGGTCCGAAAATTTCTTCTTTCATTACGGCAGAATTCAGTTTTACATCTGTTATAAGGGTGGGTTCGATGTATTTATCGCTACTATTGGTTATACCGCCATTTACTATTAGCGCACCATCTTCAACAGCTCCATCCAGGAGATCTTTTAAACGCATAAAGTGTTTATCGTTTACAATTCTGCAATACGAATCTGATTTTTCCGGGTTGTCAGAATAAAATTCTTTCAGGTATTTTTTTGATTTCTGCAAATATTCATCTTTTACCTTTTCATGGACAAAAACATAATCAGGTGCAATACAAGTCTGTCCATTATTGAAGAATTTAGCCCATGTTATTCGTTTTGCTGCTGTGTCAACATTTGCAGTTTCATCGATAATAGTGGGAGATTTCCCCCCCAGCTCAAGGGTAATTGACGCCAGGTTTTTTGCAGCTGCTTCCATCACTATTTTTCCAATGGCGGGTGATCCTGTAAAAAAGATATGATTGAAAGGCAATTTAAGAAGTTCCTTTGATATTTCAACTCCTCCTTCAGCAACAAACACTTCCCCGGGATCGAAAATCATATCAATGATTTTCTTCATCAATTTGGATGAATTGGGTGTAAGTTCCGATGGTTTAATTATTATACAGTTACCGGCAGCGATAGCCGAAACCAAAGGGCCAAATGTGAGATTCAAGGGAAAATTCCAGGGAGAAATTATCAGAACTACCCCTTTTGGTTCGTAGTGGATGTAAGATGACGATCCTAATAGTGCAATTGGAGTTGAAACACGGTGTGGTTTCATCCAGTTTTTAAGATGCCTGATTGCATGTTTGATTTCACCTGTGATGCAATAAATTTCTGTAAGATCAGTTTCGCTCGGATGCTTTTGAAAATCTGCAGACAGGGCCTGCTGAATTTCACTTTTATTATCCAGTACGGCGTTGAATAATTTTTTCAATTTTCCAATACGCTCTTTGACTGAAGATCTGCCAATTTTATATTGGTTTTTTACCTGTTTATCAAAAATTTCTTTTACGCCAATAGAGACAGATTCGGATACCAGGGTTTCTTCTTCCATTATCAAAGTGGTATAGTAACTAAATAATTAACTAAATTGAATTCCAAATATTGGACATCAACAAATATCTACAATTATGAGGAGATTACAACTTGTTATGATATTCCTGATCACCATTTCCATGATTTCGTGCCAGGATGCAGAACAGGATTTTTCAAAGGATCAGGAGCGTCCAAACATTCTTTTTATAATGAGCGATGACCATGCACAACGGGCTATCAGCGCTTATTCAAATGAACTGATCAAAACACCAAACATTGACCGAATTGCCAATGAAGGAATTTTGTTTTTGAATAGTTTTGTTACCAATTCTTTATGTGGGCCTTCCCGGGCTGTAATGCTTACTGGTAAGTTCAGTCACCTTAATGGATTGCGGGACAATCGGGATCAGTTTAGTGGTGATCAGCAGACATGGATTAAACTTGTTCATGATGCGGGATACCATACATCTGTTGTGGGAAAGTGGCATTTAAGGACAAAACCACAGGGATTTGACAATTGGAATATCCTGGTAGGACAGGGACCCTACTACAATCCCAGGATGGTAGAAAATGGTGATACTATAGATCATACGGGGTACACGACTTCAATTATTACGGATCTGGCAATTAAAAACCTTGAAAACCGGGATAAATCCAAACCATTCGCGATGCTTCTCCATCATAAAGCACCACACAGAAATTGGATGCCCGAGCCAAAATATTTTCAGATGTTGAAAGATAAGGAGATTCCCTTACCTGAAACTTTCTTTGATGAGTACGAAGGCAGACAGGCAGCAAAAGAACAGGATTTACGCATAGACGATATGTTTTTGTCTCATGATCTTAAGTTGAGCGCAAAATACTATGACCATGAAACTGGTACAGGTGGGGGTCCTCCGGGGTTCGATGCTGAAAAATCATTTGTTAGCATGATAAATCGGTTTACTCCTGAGCAACGTGCAACCTGGGAGGAGTACTACGATCAACTGGGAGAGGAATTCAAGAATGAGGATCTAAGCGGTGAAGAATTGCTTCGATGGAAATATAAACGGTATATGCAGGACTATCTAGGTGTGATCGCTTCTGTTGATGACGGGGTTGGTTGTATTCTTGATTACCTGGATGAAAATGGATTAACCGAAAATACAATTGTTGTATATACTTCCGACCAGGGATTTTATCTCGGCGAACACGGATGGTATGACAAACGTTTTATGTATGAAGAATCTTTGCGCACACCGTTATTGGTAAGAATACCCGGTCAAAGAGGACCTGAAAGAGAGATCTCCCAACTTGTTCAGAATATAGACCTGGCATCAACATTCCTGGATTTTGCCGGTGTATCGATACCCGATGATATGCAAGGTATGTCGTGGAGAAAACTCGTGGAAGAAAAGGGAGATGTTCCTGATTGGCGTAAATCATTGTATTATCACTACTATGAATATCCACATGGGTGGCATAGTGTAAAACAACACTATGGGGTGAGGACAGACCGCTATAAACTGATTCATTTTTATAATGATATTGATACCTGGGAGTTGTATGATCTTCAAAATGATCCGAATGAAATGAACAACCTATATGGAAATGAAGGGACTGAAGAAATCACTACTGAATTAATGACTGAACTTAGCCGTTTAAGGGAGCAATATAAAGTGCAAAATGATGATTGAATAAATTACGCATCCACGTTATGTTTTGTTATTTTCAATCAATTTGCGTTACTTAGGAAATAAAACACCTGCTTAACCAACCAGTATGAAATTTATACGAAGCGTACTTTACATAATTAATTACAAAACGTTAATCGTTACTACTCTTGCTTTAGTTGCAACCTGGTTCTGTCTGAGATATCAGTTGTATGCTGAGTTTCCACTAACAATCGTGGGGATTGCAATTGTTTTTCCGATTGTTTTTTCAATCAACAGTGCTTACAGGAGGCGAGAGAGAGCGCTAAGGGCACTTGCCGATGCCACAGGAAATGCTGTGGGGATTTACCAGATTGCCAAAAATCAAATGAAAAATCCGGATGATGATGAAATTTCTGAGCTGCGGTCAAAGTTGATCTCTCTTTTCCAGGTATTAAAAAAGTTTCTGGAGGAACCACCCGAAAATTCAAAGAAAAATGATGAAGAAATTTATAAATGTATTAGTGCAATATCTGTAATATTTCGTCAATTACGTGAAAACGGTTTGGCTGGACGATTTGTGGCCCGATTATCTCAATACCTAACCCAGATCACTGTGGCGTTTGATAATATGAAAGTAATTTATAACTATCGCACACCACGAACTTTACGAGCGTATAGTAAAGTTTTTATTTTTTCTTTCCCAATTTTATATGCACCCTACTTTGCTAATACGGCCACAGAATATGCTCCGCATCTCAGCTATGTGATGCCTGTACTTTTTAGTTTCATCCTTGTGAGCCTTGACAACATTCAGGAACACCTGGAGGATCCATATGATCAGATTGGGGAGGATGATATTTCTGTTGATATGGATGAAATTGAGAGAATGTTTAATTAGTATAATGCTTATATAAATGTTTGGTGACGTTGAGCATCTTTATTCGGCGATTGAATAATTTTGTCCAGCTCTTTTTTAATTTCTGAAGAGGCTTGCGAATCACCTAGGGCTTCCGTTGCTTGCAGCAATCCAATCATTGATTTTAAACGTTTTGGGTTTCTTTCCAATGACCTCTGATACATTTCAGCAGCTTCTTTGTACTTGTTGGTCTCCAATAACCAATCACCATAGAGTTCATGGGATGGTTTGACAACAGTAGGAGGGCCATATGAATAAGAAATGCTCTTTTCTAAATTGGTTGCTTCCAACAATTTCAACTCGGTATTTGCTAAATCGCCCTGCATCCAGTAGTACATGGCCAACAATTCCAACTCCATGATATGTAACTGGTCGATGTCCAATTGGTTCGGGGCTTTATAATTTTGGCCTGATAGGCCACATAATGGAGAACCGATATTGGAAACGTTGGTTTCAGCAATCAGGCGAATTTCCTTCATAACGTTAATAGCATTCTTTATTTCTTCCTTATTTTTATTGGTATAGCCGGAAATTCCTTTTGTAAATAATAATATACCCTGTGTACTGATATTCAAATCACTCGTTTCTGCACTCAATGATACAAGTTCGCCGTTCCAATCATTTGTTTCGGTGAGGTAAGTACCCTTCATATTTACGAGATAATCCCTTGCCCCAGCTGAAGGTAATTCTTCCGTATATTTTACCATATCATGCATGATCTTTTTGGCTTCAACGAAATTATTCTGCTGGAGGTAACCATACATTAACCAGTAAAATGCATGATAACTCTGTGCATTATTACTAAGACCTTTTCTATGCATTCTGTCCACGCTTGCCTGCCAGGCATCAACGTTGGAAGCCACTACTTTGTCCCACATACCCAATGCAACATAGATATGTGATGGCATATGTAGCGCATGACTGGCATCTTTGGCTATCTGGGAATAACTATTTGCTGCTTCGAGTGCCTTAAAAGCATGAAATGGATCATCGTATGAATGAATTGTGTAATGCAAAGCACCGGGATGATTTGGATTTTCATCAAGAATGCTTTGAGCAATTCTTGCACCTTTTTCAAAAATTTCGTCGTTGCGGCCATTGTGCACCGTCCCAAGTAGTGATAATGCATAAAAAGCAGCAATTTCCTGGTTGTCTGGGTACTTATTATATAATTGTCCCATGTAATTTGAATAAATAGAGTCCCTTTCAAATTTATTCCCCTCGCCGTATAGTATTTCAGTTGAATGTAAGAAGTTGGCCTCAAGTTCGGTCATTGCTTTTAATTTTCTTCCTGAAGGACTACCGGATAGTTTCATAAGTGCTTCAACCCCTTTTTCATAATTTTGCTGGCGCCACAAGGGATGGTTATATGTCATAGCTTCTCCCCAATATGCCATCACAAATTCAGGATCAATTTTCTGAGCTTCAATGAATGACTCTGCAGCATCAACAAATTCAAAACTATGAAGAAGCAATAATCCTTTCTCAAAATGCGGAATTGCCTCTTTATCACCCGATACGGCTAGATTTATTATTCCCAAATGTTGTTCATCATCTTCTTCTTTAGGATTTGAACAACCTAAGATTATTAAAAACAAAAAAAGGATAAGTGACCGAATCATCATGCTGATTTTCATAAAGGTGGAATTAGGATTTTTGCAATATAACTAAAACAGAAACTTATTCAAAAACATTCCAATGTTGCACTTCTATCAGGAAATGGACTTATAGCCGCACAATTACAATCAAAGGGAAACCGAGAAATAAACAAATAATTAATAGAATTAACCATTTAACTATTACTAATTATTTGGGCGTAACAATGGTT